>JAAYPT010000049.1 GCA_012519695.1 Clostridiales bacterium
ATAATCGGTAAAGATGGATTGTAATATATTCATAATAGAATTTTACAATAAAGAAAGACAAAGGAAAACCCCTTCCCCTCATGAATGAGGGGTCAGGGGAGTTGAGAGTGTCGAAGACACTTTCTTGCAGAGTGCAGGTTTATGGTTGCAAAAAATATAGTGAAATGCTACAATAGAACCAATAATGCGCTACTGCGATTAAATAAAGGGGGCTGGGTTGTGGAAAATTTTTTTAAGAAAATCACTAAGAGGAAATACAGACCCAAAAAGCAGGAATCTGAAAGAGAAAGGACAAGAGATACGGTGCAGAAAGAAGATTTTTTACTGAAACAAATTGACGAATTCAAAGAGAAGGCAAGACAGCTTCAGGGTTTGTTAAGTTCAAGGGAAGATAAAGTCGAAGAGCTTCAGGAAATCGTGCAAGAACGCGAAGAAAAGGCAAAGCAGCTTCAGTCTGTGTTAGAGGAACGACAGATAGAAGCGGACAAACTGGTAAAAAGTGTAGAAACACAGGTAAATGCAGCTGTTTCTCGCATGGATGCCCAAATTAAAGTGGTAGATGAAACTTTTAGTTCTGAGATGGATACCTTGGATGAGCGTATTTCTGAGCAGGTAGCTGAAATCAATCAAAATGCAAGACAACAGCTTGCTGAAATTGATAAAAAAGTAGAGATTGCAACCGAGTTTATGGAAAAGCAATCAGAAGCTCAGACAGAAACAATAAAAGAGACATTAGAGGGAGTATCCAATAAGCTGGAATCTGTTAAGGATGAAGTATCAGAAAAGCTTGGCGATGTGGATAAAGTTGTGTCAGAAAAATTGGAGAGTGTAAAGGGCGAAGTGTTCGAAAAGATTCACAGCGAAGATGTGAAGTGTTACCGAAATATCCAGACACTGGTGGAAGAACTTGAAAAGAAACTGGAGCGGGTAGAAATCGGCGAACAGAGCATGAAGACCATGAAAGGGTATATGCGGGCAATGATTATACTTACAATTGTAAATATTGTAGGAATTGCCGGGGTTTTGGCTTTTGTAGCAGGACTCATATAGGACAAGAAGTAATATTGACAGAATAATAAGAAATAGTTAGAGGTAGCAGAGATGGAACAGGAAAAAAAGGTATGGGTAATCGGACATAAGAATCCAGATACAGACTCTATTTGTTCAGCAATTGCCTATGCAGACTTAAAGAACAAAATTGGAGATAAGAATTACGAAGCAAAATGTGCAGGACAGCCAAATGAAGAAACAAAGTATGTATTAGAGCACTTCAAGGTAGATGCACCAAAATATGTGGGAGATGTAGGAGCACAGGTAAAGGATATTGAAATCCGTAAAACACCGGGTGTTAGTTGCCAGATTTCCTTAAAAACAGCATGGGAAATGATGAAAGCACAAAATGTAGCCACACTTCCAATTGTTCGTGATAACGGAACATTACAGGGACTCATTATTACAGGTGATATTGCTACATCTTATATGGATGTATATGATAGCAAGATTTTAGCTACAGCAAGAACACAGTATAGAAGTATTGCACAGACATTAGAAGGCGAAGTAATCGTAGGAAATGAGCATGGATACTTTGTAAAAGGTAAGGTTGTAGTAGCGGCAGGAAGCCCGGATTTAATGAAAGAATATATCGAGGATGATGACCTTGTAATTTTAGGCGATCGTCCTGAGGCACAGACATGTGCATTAGAAATGAATGCAAGCTGTTTGGTTGTGGTTTCTGATTCCAGAGTTTCAGAGGATATTCAGAAGTTAGCAGAGGAAAAAGGATGTGTTATTATCACAACTCCTTATGACTCTTATACAGCATCACGTCTTATTAATCAAAGTATGCCAATCAAATACTTTATGCGTAGAGATAACCTGATTACATTTGAAACAGAAGAATATGTAGAAGATGTACAGAAGGTTATGTCTAAGGAACGTCATCGTGATTTCCCTGTTATTGACGAAGAAGGAAAATATGTAGGTATGATTTCTCGTCGTAATTTGTTGGATATGAGACGTAAACAACTGATTTTAGTAGACCATAATGAAAAATCTCAGGCAGTAGACGGAATTGATGGAGCAGAAATCTTAGAGATTATTGACCATCATAAGCTTGGTGATATTGAGACAATTGCACCGGTATTCTTCCGTAATCAGCCGGTGGGATGTACCGGAACGATTATTTATCAGATGTATCAGGAATATGGCATCGATATTAATAGAAAAATTGCAGGTTTACTGTGTTCTGCTATTATATCAGATACCTTGATGTTCCGTTCTCCAACTTGTACAGAAGCAGACAAAAAGGCAGCAGAAGCATTGGCAGAACGTGCAGGAATCTCAATCGAAGAACATGCGAAAAATATGTTTAAGGCAGGAAGTAACTTTGCATCTAAAACCGCAGAGGAAATCTTCTATCAGGATTTCAAGGAATTTAATGCAGGAGATAAGAAGTTCGGTGTAGGCCAGTTAAGTGCTATGAGCGATGAAGAACTTCAGGAAGTAAAGGAAAAGTTAATGTCTTATATGCCAAAGGTATTGGAAGAACGCAAATTGGATATGATATATATTATGTTAACCAATATCTTAGAGGAAAGTTCCGAATTGATTTATGTAGGTACAGAAGCAAGAGACATTGCAGAAGCTGCATTCCGAGGCCATTTTGAACCAAGAGAAGATTCTGTATGGCTTAAGGGTGTTGTATCTCGTAAGAAACAGGTAATTCCTTCTTTTATGGCAGTATTATAGGAAATAATACATGAATAGAAAAAAGAAAAATAAAAAAGTAACTGGTAGAAGGCAAGAAAGAAGACAGGAAAGAAAAGTTACTTCTGAAATGAAAAAGCAGGAATGGAAACCGGGGAATATGATATACCCGGTTCCTGCTGTTATGGTGACCGTATCGGATCAGCAAGGAAACGACAATATTATCACAGTAGCATGGACTGGAACGGTTTGTACAAACCCGCCTATGGCTTATATATCAGTCAGACCGGAACGTTACTCTTATCATATGATAAAAGAGACAGGCGAATTCGTAATCAATTTGACAACGAAAGAACTTGCATATGCTACAGATTACTGTGGAGTAAAGTCCGGAAGAGATGTAGATAAATTTAAGGAATTAAAGCTTACCAGACAAAAAGGCTCAAAAGTGTCAGCTCCTCTGATTGGAGAAAGTCCGGTAAATATCGAATGTAAGGTGACAGAATGTAAGGAACTTGGTTCACATCATATGTTTCTTGCAGAAGTAGTGGCAGTACATGTGGATGAAAGTTATCTGAATGAGACAGGTAAATTTCAGTTAGAAAAGGCAGAACCCATTGTATATTCTCATGGAACGTATTTTGATTTAAAACATTCCCTGGGAACATTCGGATATAGTGTAAAGAAGAGGTCGTAGACATAAAATCTATGACTTCTTTTTTATATCATAAGTAATATCGCTCGGGAGGGAAAGAGTCCGACAAACGGAGGCTTTATTCCTAAAATTATCAGTTTTTAGTAGACGTTTCTGTAGTAAAATGGTACAATAATACTAATAAGTAGGAAGAAGGGAGCGTTTTGTATGGAACAAGTATCATTATTTGAGAATTTAAAGTTTTGCTCCATATGTCGAAGACCGTTGCCCCTTGATTATGAAAAGGAAATGTGTCCTCAATGCATTGAAAATCAGTTATTTAATGAAGTGAAGGAATATATTCGTTCCCGAGATGTAACCGAGTATCAGGTAGCGGAACACTTTAAAATTCCTCATTATAAGGTGAAACGTTGGATAGACGAAGGCAGAATTGAGTATAAAGAGCAAGATAATAAGATTATGAATCAGCATTGCTCCAAATGTGGAGCGCCGATTAGCTTTGGTAATCTGTGTCAAAAGTGTTATAAAGAAAAGTATAATACAAAAGTAGGATATGCTCCATTGAAATCAAAAGATGGAGATAATGAGAAGATACGTTTCTTAGATTAAAAAGAGCTTATGAAGTAGAAGGTAAAACCTTCCGCTTTCATAAGCTTTTTTGTTCTTTAACGTAAAAGTAAATCCATAAGATATCCGTATACTTCTTCGTCTTGTTTTTGCCAGTTTGCGCAAATAGCTTCCGCTTGTTCTTTTGATTTTACTGCAATGGTTAAATCTAAAAGAGACCGTTCTTTTTCGCGAATTTGGCACCGAACAGCAAAGTCCTGACCAGTAGTTTTATAGTAGTCAGCAATAACGGAAATTTCCTGCTTTAATTCCATTTTGTTTTCTGCAAAATAGGAGAGAACATCTTCCTTAATAGCAGAAGAAATTTTATCCGGAAAGTAGGAAAGTGTTTCTCGTCCTGCGGGGGTAATATAATAGTGGGTGTTATTGTGTGTAGATTCCGTACGAATCAGTTCTGCACCAATAAGTTCACTGATTGCCTGCTGTATGGTAAAATAAGTAGTATATTCTTTTTCCAATACAAAGTTCGAAATTTGTGTGTTAGTCAGTGGAAAATCCACATGATCTAACATGTATAAAACAATTAATTTGTATTGAGTCAAAGCTTCAGCCATGTTACATTCCTCCTTAAATTTTGCTGTAAAAGTCAGTTGTGGTAAGGATAATTTTTTCCTTGCCAAATATCCTGGTCTTTTAATGTTTTATGAATCTGATTTAATACGCTGCGTTTCGCACTACTCCACAAGGGACCTATTAAAAGGTCTTTGGGACCGTCACCGGTAAGTCGGTGAATGGTAACATCAGGTGGTAAAATAGTCAGGCAGTTGCAAATCATTTGACAATATTCATCTTGTGAAAACAGTGGAAATGGATGTTCCTTGTATAAAATTCCCAAGTCTGTATCAGATAATACATGGAGCAGTTGTAACTTGATTCCAAATACATGGAGAGCCCCTACATGGGCAACCGTTTCTAACATATCTGCTTTGGTTTCTCCGGGAAGACCAAGTATGACGTGAACAATTAACGGAATAGAAAGGGCATTTAAGTGTTCTACGGCTTCATGAAAACAAGATAAAGTAAATCCACTTCGAATAAAAGTACTGGTTTTTGGGTGAATCGTTTGCAGACCAAGTTCAATCCAAACGGGTTTTATTTGATTTAATTCATCTAACAATTCCAATACTTCCCGGGAAAGACAATCGGGACGGGTAGCAATGGATAAAATAACCACATCAGGGTCCATGATTGCTTTCATAAAAATAGAGCGGAGATAATCCACCGGGGCATAAGTATTAGTATACGCTTGAAAGTAGGCTATGAATTTATTACAGTTGCGTTTGCTACGTATTTGTTCCTTAGCATCTTCTAGCTGCTGGGTAATAGATTCCTGGGCATTTTGGGCGAAGTCACCACTACCGGCAGCACTGCAAAAAATACAACCTCTGGTATCAAGGGTTCCGTCACGATTTGGACAGGTCATACCGCCATTTAAAGAAAGGCGGTATACCTTTTCACCGAAAGTGTGCTTTAAGTAATAATCTACGGAGTAATACCGTTTATCATCCCAAAACATATTACTTTTGAATATGAGACTTTACAGCCTCGCTGACAACCTGCGCTACACGAGGGTCAAAAGCTTCCGGCATAATAAAATCTTCATTTAATTCTTCGTCAGATACCAATCCTGCAAGGGCATTGGCAGCGGCTAGTTTCATTTCTTCTGTAATCTGAGTTGCACGTCCTTCCAAAGCACCCTTGAAGATACCAGGGAAAGCAACCACATTGTTAATCTGGTTTGGAAAATCACTTCGACCTGTTCCCACAACCTTAGCACCGGCAGCCTTGGCAACGTCAGGCATAATTTCAGGAACCGGATTTGCCATAGCAAAGAGGATAGCATCTTTGTTCATGGAAGATACCATTTCCGCAGAAACGATGTTTGGAGCGGAAACTCCAACAAAAATATCCGCCCCTTTTAAAGCATCCGCAAGGCTTCCGGATTTGTTTTCCAAGTTTGTTACTTCGGTCATTTTTTTCTGCATCCAGTTCAAATCAGGATAATCTTTGTTAATCATACCCAGACGGTCACACATGGTAACATGTTTAAATCCGTAAGTTAAAAGTAATTTTGTAATAGCAATTCCGGCAGAACCGGCACCGTTTACCACTACTTTACAATCTTCTTTTACCTTTCCTGTTACTTTTAAGGCATTGATAATTCCGGCAAGTACAACAATAGCAGTACCGTGCTGGTCATCGTGAAATACAGGGATAGAAAGTTTTTCTTTTAAACGTTCTTCGATTTCAAAACAACGTGGAGCTGAAATATCCTCCAGATTGATTCCACCAAATCCTGGTGCAAGATAAGTAACTGCTTTGATGATTTCCTCTGTATCCTGTGTATCTAAGCAAATCGGTACGGCATTGACACCACCGAATTCCTTAAACAGAACACATTTTCCTTCCATAACAGGCATAGCAGCATAAGGTCCAATGTTTCCTAAACCAAGGACTGCACTTCCGTCAGAGACTACAGCTACCGTATTTGCCTTCATAGTGTATACATAAGCATCTTCTGGATTTTCTGCAATTTTTCTGCAAGGTTCTGCCACACCTGGGGTGTATGCAATGAATAAATCCTCACGGGATTTTACCGGTGCCTTTGAAACAGTTTCTAATTTGCCATTCCATTCTTTATGCAAAAGTAAAGCTTTTTCGTTGGTTGTCATGTGTATTCGCTCCTTATTCATTAATAATATGTAATCAAACTTTAATAAGCATAACATGAAAAAAAAAACAAATCAAGAAAAAGGACTTCCTATTTAGAAAAAGATAGTGTATAATACCATTTATTGTATATGGTTAAAATCGGTGTCGTATCTGACAATTTATTCCCGTAATAACAGCCAAAGGAGATTAGGTATGAGAGAAAAGTATGAAAGTTTATCAGTAACAGTATTAAGAGAGGTAGCAAAGGCAAGGGGACTGAAAGGTCTTTCTGGGTTAAAGAAGAGTGAATTGGTGGAATTAATGCTTAAGGAAGATGAAAAAGTTGCTAAAGAGGAGAGTGCAAAGAAGGCTGCCCAGGAAGAAAGTCAGGAAAAGACAGTAAAAGTCAAAAAGAAAAAAGATAAGAAAATAGAAAAAGAAAAAACAGATAAGTCAGATAGAAACGAGAAAAGAGAAGAGAGACACGAGGAAAAAAGTGAAGAACATTATGAAGAACGAAAAGAAAAGTCTCCAAACAAAGTAGTAACCAAAGATGGAATAGAAATAGAAAATCCGGAATTAGATAGTGGAATCAGTGCTAAGGGAATTTTAGAAGTCATGGGGGATGGATTTGGATTCATTCGTAGTGAGAATTATCTTCCGGGAGAGAATGATGTATATGTTTCTCCTGCTCAAATTCGCAGATTTGGATTAAAAACGGGTGATGTAATCTGTGGAAATACCAAGATTAAGACGCAGCAGGAAAAGTTTAGTGCATTGCTTTATATTAAAAGCATTAATGGATGTCATCCATCCGTTATTTTGAAACGACCAAATTTTGAAGACCTGACACCAATTTTCCCAAATGAAAGAATACGCTTAGAAAACGAAAAGGGCGGTGTAGCAATGCGTATTATGGATTTGGTATCTCCAATCGGAAAAGGACAGCGTGGTATGATTGTATCTCCGCCAAAGGCAGGTAAAACAACCTTGTTAAAGCAGGTAGCACGTTCCGTAACGAGAAATAATCCGGATATGCATTTGATTATTCTGTTAATTGATGAACGACCGGAAGAAGTAACAGATATTAAAGAGGCTATCCGCGGAAAAAATGTAGAAGTTATTTATTCTACTTTCGATGAGTTGCCGGAACATCATAAACGTGTATCGGAAATGGTAATTGAACGAGGAAGACGTTTAGTGGAGCAGGGCAAGGATGTTATGATTCTTTTAGACAGTATTACACGTCTTGCAAGAGCATACAACCTTATTGTGCCGCCAAGCGGAAGAACCTTATCCGGTGGTATTGACCCGGCTGCATTACATATGCCAAAGAGATTTTTCGGTGCAGCAAGAAATATGCGAGAAGGTGGAAGTATCACTATTCTTGCTACTGCATTGGTAGAGACAGGAAGCCGTATGGATGATGTAGTTTACGAAGAATTTAAGGGAACCGGTAACATGGAAATTATTTTGGATAGAAAACTTTCTGAGCGAAGAGTGTTCCCGGCAGTGGATATTGTAAAATCAGGAACTCGAAGAGAAGATCTGTTACTGAATCAGGAAGAAAAAGAAGCCGTAGAGATTATGCGTAGAGCAATCAATGGCATGAAAGCAGACGAAGCAGTAGAAAGTATATTGAACATGTTTGTTCGTACACAGAACAATCATGAGTTCTGCCAGATGGTGAAAAGAACAAAACTTATTTAGCTAAATTTGAAAAAAAACTTGCATATCGTAGAAATATGTGCTACACTAATAAAGCTGTTGTACAGACAGCAATGTAAATTATGAAAATCGATGAACAAGATTGAAAATATAGTATGAAGAGGTGAAATCATGAGAGAAGGAATCCATCCAGAATATTATCAGGCAACTGTAACATGTAACTGTGGAAATACTTTTGTTACAGGTTCAACAAAAGAGGATATCCATGTTGAAATCTGTTCCAAGTGCCATCCGTTCTACACTGGACAGCAGAAGGCTGCACAGGCTCGTGGACGTATTGATAAGTTTAATAAGAAGTATGGCATGAACAATCAGTAATGAACCACACAAAAAGAGGATGTCTTTTTACTTGGACATCCTCTATTTTTTACGTGAGTAGCGATGAAAAAGCTATGAGTGCATGAAAATTTGATAGGAGTTGTTATAATATGGCATACTCAGGAATTGGTGGGCAGGCTGTTATGGAAGGAGTCATGATGAAAAATCAGGACTACTATGCAGTTGCAGTACGAAAGCCTGACCATGAGATTGTGGTTGAGAAAAAAGAATATAAGGGAATTTGTACGAATAAGACTATAAAGAAAATACCATTTATTCGTGGTGTAATTAACTTTATCGATTCTTTGGTTCTTGGAATGTCTACGTTGACGTTTTCAGCGTCCTTCTATGAAGAGGAAGAAGAAAAAGAAAAGAAGCCAAAGTCTGAGAAAAAGGAAAAGGCAGAGATGGGGATTACCGTTGCAATTTCAGTATTAGTGGCGGTGGTTGTTTTTATGATGTTACCGTTTTATGCATCCTTGCTTTTTCAAAAATTTATAAAGTCAGAAACAGTAATTATTTTAATTGAAAGTATATTGCGAATTGCAATTTTTATTGGTTATATTCTCCTGATATCTAAGATGGAAGAGATTCATCGTGTATTTATGTATCACGGAGCAGAACATAAGTGTATTAACTGTATTGAACATGGTTTAGAGTTAAATGTGGAAAATGTGAAAAAAAGTTCTAGAGAACATAAACGTTGTGGAACAAGTTTCTTATTTTTTATTTTAATTATAACGATTATACTTACGATGTTTATTCGAGTGGATTCAAGAATTCTTAGAATGGTATTACGACTTGCCATTATTCCGGTAGTAGCAGGTATTTCTTATGAAATATTGCGATTAGCCGGAAGAAGTGAAAATGTGATTGTTAATTTAGTAAGTAAGCCGGGATTGTGGTTACAGAAATTAACTACCGCAGAACCGGACGAAGAAATGATTGAAGTAGGAATTGCTTCGGTTGAGGCGGTATTTGATTGGCGCGAATATATTAAAAACCTCAAGGAAGAAGAGAGATAGCTATTCTCAAAAGAAAAAATAAACAGGAGGATAGTTATGACATTAGAAGAGGCATTAAACAAAGGAAAAGAGATTCTTAAGGAAGCAGAAGTATTGGATTATGAATTGGATGCATGGTATCTGATGGAATACGTCTGCAAAATAGAAAAAAGCCAGTATTACCTTAAGGGTAGAGAAGAAATGGAGCCGGAAAAGTGGCAGGAATATGAGGTGCTTTTAAGAAAGCGTGCAGAGCATATTCCATTACAATATATTACAGGAAGTCAGGAATTTATGGGACTGGAGTTTAAAGTAAACTCTCAGGTCTTGATTCCAAGGCAAGATACAGAAACTTTGGTGGAAGAGGCTTTGAAGGTACTAGAGCCGGGAATGAACGTGTTAGATTTGTGTACAGGTTCCGGGTGCATTATTGTTAGTTTAATGAAGTACAAAGAAGGGCTGACAGGAACAGCAAGTGATATTTCTAAGCAGGCTATTTTGGTAGCAAAGGAAAATGCAAAGCAAAATCAGGTAGAGGTGGAATTTGTAAGTAGTGATTTGTTTAAAAGTATCACAGGAACTTATGATATGATTATTTCCAATCCACCATATATTCCAACCGAAGTAATTGGTGGCCTGATGCCGGAAGTAAAGAATTTTGAGCCTATGGAAGCATTAGACGGTAAGGAAGACGGACTTTATTTCTATCGGGAAATTGCAAGTGAGGCAGGCAATTTTCTTAATTCAAATGGATATTTGTATTTTGAAATTGGTCATGATCAAGGTGGAAAAGTGGCGGCCATTATGGAAAGTAATGGATACCGTAACGTAAGAGTAGTAAAAGACCTTGCGGGAAATGACCGTGTTGTTATGGGAAATCTGCCAGCAGTACAGTAGAAAGGAAGAAAGAAATGTTTGATAAGTTAGAAGATATTCTGATTCGTTACGAAGAAATCATGAATCAGTTAAGTGAGCCGGATGTAGCAAATGATACAAATCGGTTTCGTAAGTTAATGAAAGAACAGAGTGATTTAGCTCCTATTGTAGAGGCATATAAGGAATATAAGCAGGCAAAACAGAATATAGAGGATTCTCTTGCAATGTTAGACGAAGAAAGCGATGAGGAACTTCGTGAGCTTGCAAAGGAAGAATTAAATGAGTCTAAGGCAAAAGTAGAAGAATTAGAAAATCAGTTAAAAATTTTATTATTGCCAAAAGACCCTAATGATGATAAAAACGTTATCGTGGAAATTCGTGCAGGTGCAGGTGGAGATGAAGCCGCATTGTTTGCAGCAGAAATCTATCGTATGTATGTACATTATGCAGAAAGCCGTAACTGGAAAGTAGAAACATTAGAGTGTGAAGAAATCGGAATCGGCGGCATGAAAAATGTTACCTTTATGATTACCGGACAGGGTGCATATTCTGTAATGAAATATGAGTCTGGTGTACACCGTGTACAGCGTGTGCCAGAAACAGAATCCGGCGGACGTATTCATACCTCTACAATTACCGTTGCAGTAATGCCAGAGGCAGAGGAAGTAGATGTTCACATTGACGAAAAAGATATTCGTATTGATGTTATGCGTGCTTCCGGAAATGGTGGACAGTGTGTCAATACTACAGACTCAGCGGTTCGTTTGACCCATTATCCTACCGGAATTGTTATTTACAGCCAGACAGAAAAGTCACAGCTTCAAAATAAGGATAAGGCATTTGCATTGTTGCGTGCAAAACTGTATGATTTGGAATGTCAGAAAGCGAAAGATGCAGAGGCTGAAGCAAGAAGAAGCCAGATTGGTACTGGGGACCGTTCAGAGAAGATTAGAACCTATAACTTCCCACAGGGACGTGTAACAGACCACAGAATCAATCTTACGTTGTATAAGTTAGATAAGATTATGAATGGAGACATTCAGGAGATTTTGGATGCGTTGATTGCAGCCGACCAGGCAGCTAAGTTGGCGAATATGAATGATAACTAAGACGGATGTTTTAAAATTGCTTAGGTTCATAAAAAATAGTAAAATAATGTACAGTAAATAAATTTATGAATGGTCGTTGACATGTGTTGGCGACCGTTTTTCTTTTGAAAAATAGTTATGCCATTTTTAAATATTATATGACCATTGCTAGCGTGAAGTGTTTCAGATAGTTCTATAATGTAGATGAAATAGTTAGTGATTTGTGGTATAATTAATTTTAATTTTATGTATTCGTTACAGAAATGTTGAAAATAGCGGATACTAAGTCTGAGTACAGAATATTGGACACCTATTTTGAGATAATCAATTAGAACACAGATAGAGCAAAAGTGTTCAGCAAGGAGTTGGCTGATATATGAGTGCAATAAATTCCAATGAGCAAATGATACAAAAAATCAATGAAGTTCTCCAAAACAAAAAGGATGCAGTAGTTAATATTGTTAATGATAAGTTGACAATATCAGTCTTTTCCTTGCTTGAGAAGAACTTACAGAATGTGAAGGAGATTAATTTTGTGATTCGTGATGTGAAGTTTCTGCCACATCAATCAGAGGTAGCGCACGAATTTGAGATTAATCCGACAGATGTGTTGTTTAATGCATATGACATTACAGAGAAGAACAAGTTACAGCATTTTTCTAAGGCTAGAAGTATGCATGATTTTATTGAGAAGCATGTCAATATCCGTAAAGTTAATGCAAGCAGTTGCATAAGGGGAAATGTCTTGATAATAGATGATGACTTTATGATTTTGGGTAGTTCATCACTTGAAGTTTCCAAGAAGAATAGTAGAGATGCTTTCAGTAATATTAATTTTGACACGATATTAAATGGTAGTGCCGATAAGGAGCAGATATTAGGAGCTTTGGAAACCTTTAAGCAGATTTGGTTCAATGAGCAGGTATCTGTAGATTACAAGGATGAATTGCTTGCAAGTTTGCAATATGTGTATAAGGAGCATGCACCAGAGTTCTTGTATTATTTCACATTGAATGAGCTGTTTGGTAATCAGCTTGATGCTGGGGTAGAGCGTTTTGAGAGAGATAGTGTCAGGTTCAAAAAAACAGAGATTTGGAATGCATTATATGATTTCCAGAAGGATTGCGTAGTATCTGCAATTCGTAAGCTTAATACCTATGGTGGCTGTATTATCGCAGATTCTGTAGGTCTTGGCAAAACATTTGAGGCTTTGGCAATTATAAAGTATTTTGAAATTGGAATGAACAGAGTTCTTGTATTGACTCCTGCAAAACTCTACGATAACTGGAATTCTTTCAGAGGAGATTATAAGGATTCATTCTTGCATGAGACATTCAACTATAGAATTATGTTTCATACTGACTTGTCCAGATATAGTGGAATGTCAAGGTCAGGACAAGACCTCAAGAAGTTTGATTGGGGATTATATGATCTTGTAGTCATCGATGAAAGTCACAATTTCCGTAATAGAAATGATAGATATGATGATAATGACCAGTTGATAATGACACGATATGCGAGACTGATGCAGGATGTCATTAAGCATGGAAATAATAATACAAAGGTGTTGATGTTGTCTGCAACACCTGTAAACAATAGCTTGGTAGATTTGAAAAATCAGATAAGCATTATTACAAGAGATATTGTCTATGAATTGATACTCCGTCAGCGTGATGTTGCTCTTTCAGAGACACTAGAACAGTTATCAGATATTGGTAATCGTACATATCTATATGCAAGCAGTTATTTGGTATGTTTGGAAACAGCGATTACAGAGGATTTAGTTTCAAAACTTGCAAAGCTTATCCCATTACCAATTAAATTTATTTTCAGAGATTCGGCATTTAAAGATGACATTTCCTTAAAGGATGAGACATTCAGAAGACTGAAAGCTCTGATTGAAAAGAATGCAGGAACTAGCAAACCTACATATACAGTGGAATTTATATAGAAAATATGGCAGATATGTATAATCTGCCGCAAGGAGAACAGGCAGATGAATGAAGTTATGAATAGTGTAAATAATGCTATTATGGATAATTTTCAAAAAACAGATAACATACTAAAGGATGTTCAAAATATTATAGAAGTATCTCAAAAAGAGGCTTATCGTTCAGTAAATACGATATTGTCACAACGAAATTGGTTGATTGGATATCGAATTGCAGAGGAAGAGTTAGCTGGGGAAGAACGAGCTGAATATGGTGCAGAAGTTATAAAGAGATTGTCAAAAGAGTTAACAAAAAAGTATGGAAAGGGCTACACAAAAACGAACTTATATAACTTTTATAGGTTTTATAAATGCTTTCCAGAGATTTTCCACTCGTCGAGTGGAAAATCTGCATTCAAATTGACATGGACACATTATCGAATTTTACTTCAGGTGCACGACGAGACTGCTCGTAAATGGTATGAAAAGGAAGCGTATGAACAGACATGGAGTGTTCGTACATTACAGCGGAATATCGACACGCAGTATTACTATCGTTTGTTGAAATCGCAGGATAAAAAAGCTGTAGAGCATGAAATGAGAGAAAAAACTTCTGCATACCAGAATGATAAGCTCGAGTTTATTAAAAATCCTGTTATGGTTGAGTTTCTGGGATTAACACCCGATGCTTCCTTTACTGAAACAAAATTGGAAACGAGTATTATTTCTAATTTGCAGAAGTTTCTTATGGAAATGGGGAAGGGATATGCTTTTGTGGCAAGGCAGCAACATATCCATACAGAAAAGCAAGACTATTTTATAGATTTAGTTTTTTATAATTATATTTTGAAATGTTTTGTATTAATAGATTTAAAGACAAGTAGAATTACCCATCAGGATGTGGGACAGATGGATATGTATATTCGTATGTATGATGAATTAAAGAAATCTCCAGATGATAATCCAACACTTGGAATTGTCCTGTGTTCTGATACAGATGAAGATATAGCAAAATATTCTATTTTGCATGGGAATGAACAATTGTTTGCAAGTAAATATAAACTATATTTGCCAACGGAAGAAGAATTGCGTGAAGAGATAGAGACACAAAAAGCTATTTTCTATTTACAGCAAAAGGATGCAGAGGAAGGTGCAGGAGGAGAATTAGATGTCTAAGCGTATTACATTTCAATTTGAGGATGATCTTGATTACCAGATGCAGGCGATTCATTCGACTGTGGAATTATTTAGAGGTTTGTCAACGCTTACCTATAACGAAGCGGAGAAATTGCTTACGTTATTGAAAGACAATTTATAAAGTGAGAAAGCCTAAAGGGGGAAGTTATCGTAGCAGTAGCTATTTTTCATATGTGTTTTATATGAAATGAAAATATGTTCTGATTCCTGCAAATAGGTGTTTGGAGCAATTATGTTCAGAGTCATTCTTATTATCAATGAATATTTTCTGATATGAAAGCATTGGCTCTTTTTTGTGTTGAAGTATAATAAAGAAAATGGAGGTAAAGCAATGGATATTGATAAGAAGGTATTAGATGAGTATGATGAATATAAAAGTTCTATTTTGGATGAGTTAAAAAGGATTTCATTACCTAAGGAACATCCATTTTTAAAATATCCCAAAACACCAGAATCACGAAATTTAGAGTTTTATATTTTATTAAGCATGATGTTGAGAAAAGAAAGTAATATACCTAAAAGATTACTTCAAAAGTGCAATGCAGTTGAAAATGGTAAGTTTTCACATATGAAGTTTCTTGAAGGTTTAGATGAAACACTAATTCTATATTATATTTTAGTGGTAAATATGGAAAATATTTCTTCTGTTATATATGAGCCTTCTAATATTAGACAAAATAATAAAACGTTAGAATATTCATGTGTTTTTAAATTCCCTACAGAATGCATGATTAATATAGAAGTTAAGACGATGAGGTGCGACCCATTTGAAAAAGAGGCTAATTTAAAAATTAACAATGTTCAGGATGGCACTATATTAATTAAAAAATTAGTAAACGATGATGCTGGGTACGAAAAGCTATTGAGTGAGCATCGAGATGCAGTAGAACTAAAAAATAGTACATATTACTCAGCATTTAACAGGAATATAAAAAAATTGTTGAGAAGTTTGACGGCAAAAAAAATATTCAATGCCAAATGATGAATATTGGATTTGTGTGTATTCATTATTCCACCTCAATTGAAGAATTTTATACATATATGTTTCATAAAGAAAAGGGATTATATAGAAAAATGCAATGGGGAAATCTAGATGCTTTAGTTTTATTTGTATTAGATGCAAGAAATGACATACTTTTACAAAATGTTTATGAAATGGGATATGTTGCAACAATGCTCAGAAATGATACTGTCATTAATCGCAAATTTATGGAAATGATGAGACTGGACAATTATGTTTTGTTAGGAGATAAAGTTGCAAAGAGTGTATATGATGAGGCTCAGAAAGGAACAAAATTATATAGAGTATTGAAGCGAGACGGCTTTTTGAACATTTTGCCATATAATTCAACAGAGCAAGGTATAGAGAATTATGTTAATTATTTAAAGAGTGATTCAGTAAGGTATGAGTAAACTAGTTGGTGATTTGACAAGAAAGTGTCTTCGACACTCTCAACTCCCCTGACCCCTCATTCATGAGGGGAAGGGGTTTTCCTTTGTCTTTCTTTATTGTAAAATTCTATTATGAATATATTACAATCCATCTTTACCGATTA
>JAAYPT010000050.1 GCA_012519695.1 Clostridiales bacterium
AAAATACCTCTTGAAATTTATTCTTTTCTGTTATATGATAGTGAAAATGCCTGCGAGTTATTAATTATTTGCAGGCAATCATACTGTCAACCGTAATTTATACAAATTACAAATAGGAGGAGTCATATGCGACATTTAATGAGCCCGCTTGATTTATCCGTTGAGGAACTGGATAAACTACTTACGCTGGCAACTGATATTGAAAAAAATCCTCAGAAATACGCACATGCCTGTGAGGGAAAAAAACTTGCTACTTGCTTCTATGAACCAAGTACCAGAACAAGATTAAGTTTTGAAGCTGCCATGTTAAACCTTGGTGGACGTGTTCTCGGTTTTGCAAGTGCTGACAGCAGTTCTGCTTCTAAAGGTGAGAGTGTTTCTGATACCATCCGTGTTATTTCTTGTTACGCTGATATATGCGCTATGAGACATCCAAAAGAAGGTGCCCCGTTAGTTGCTTCTCAGAAGTCACGAATTCCAGTTATCAATGCCGGTGACGGTGGACATCAGCACCCTACTCAAACTCTTACAGATTTACTTACTATCCGTTCTTTAAAAGGACGTCTTGATAATCTTACTATTGGTCTTTGCGGTGATTTAAAATTCGGACGTACTGTTCATTCTTTGATTCAGGCACTCATTCGTTATCCCGGTATTCGTTTTGTTTTAATCTCACCGGAAGAACTGCGCATTCCAAGCTATATTCGTGAAGATGTTCTAAAGAAAAACAACATTCCATTCCAGGAAGTAGAACGTTTAGAAGATGCTATCGGTGACTTGGATATCTTATATATGACTCGTGTACAAAGAGAGCGTTTCTTCAATGAGGAAGATTACATCCGTATGAAAGATTTTTATATCTTAAACAAGGCAAAAATGGATCTTGCCAAGGATGATATGATTGTTATGCATCCACTTCCAAGAGTAAATGAAATCTCTGTGGAAGTAGACGATGACCCAAGAGCTGCTTATTTTAAACAGGTACAATATGGTGTCTATGTTCGTATGGCACTGATTCTTACATTACTGGAGGTAGAAGTATGTTAAGCGTAGGTGCAATTACAGAAGGTTTTGTATTAGATCATATTCAGGCAGGAACCAGTCTTTCTCTTTACCATGACTTAAAATTAGACGAGCTGGACTGTTGTGTTGCCATTATTAAAAATGCCCGTAGTAATAAAATGGGAAAGAAAGATATTTTAAAGGTGGAATGCAATATTAACGCTGTTGATTTGGATGTACTTGGTTTTATTGACCACAATATTACCGTCAATATTATTAAAGGGGAAAAAATCGTTGAAAAACGTGAACTTCACCTGCCAAAGGAAATCAAAAATGTAATTACCTGTCAGAATCCACGTTGTATCACTTCTATTGAGCAGGAATTAGACCAGATTTTCCTTTTAACAGACCCTGAAAACGAAACCTATCGTTGTAAATATTGTGAGGAAAAGTACAACCCACACAAGAAAATACGATAGCGGAGCGTTTTTTATGCAATAGGACGCAATTTCCCATTGATAAAAAGAGAGTAGTAACTTGCCATTTATGTTACCACTCTCTTTTCTTATCTCTAATTTTAATTAACTTTTCTTAATAAACTCTGTTCTACACTTCGGACAGGTAATACAAATTTTTCCTTTTCCTCTTGGTACTCGCACCTTTTGCTTACAGGAAGGACATTTATAAAAATGATATACTTTACGCTGTTTCCAGTGCTCTTTTCTCTTATTCCGTTCTACCACTCGTTTATACTTCCAAGTAGCAAACTTCTGATTCTCTGCATATCGTTTATCAATCTGTCTGGACATCATTCGGTAATACTCATAAATCATCAGCCCAAATCCAAGTAGATAAAAGATTCCCCATCTGGTAAACATGGATATTACTAACAACACCAGGGATACTACCATATATACCTGTCCCAGTTGGTCTGCACCATATCTTCCCATCATAAAACGCTGTAACTTCTGTTTCATTTTCCTCACTCCTGACTTAAGTATGAATTTATGGTAGCGCAGAAAAATTTTAAAGTCAATGGAGTTATTTTCTTTTAAGAAACATTTTATACTTTGGTAATAATCATAAACATGTTGTTTTTAATTCTTTCCTATAACGCACAAAACTCTTGTTTCTAAAAACAAGAGTCTCTTTCTTAAATAAGCAAGGCTGTAAGCCGGGTTATGTCGTGGATAATCATCTATCTAGTATAACTGTTACCAGTTATCTCAAGCGACCTACCTAAAGCTAGCGGGCCACGTCAACGCTTTTATTCGGTCTTGCTTCGGATGGGGTTTACATGTGCCCCGTCTGTTACCAGACAGGCGGTAGTCTCTTACACTGCCCTTCCACCCTTACTATTGCTAGCGGTATATTTCTGTTGCACTGTCCTTGGAGTCACCTCCACCGGCCGTTAACCGGCATCCTGCCCTATGAAGCCCGGACTTTCCTCACCTGCGGTCTTTCGACACTTGCAGCCGCGATTATCTGCCCTACTTATTTACTATATGCTATTACACACTTTCGTCATCCTAACACATTTTTTTTAGAAAATCAAGTGGTAACTATATATATTAATACCGTTAAAGTTCAGCTCGCACCATTCGCAAAGACACCTTCGGGGTTTTCACGCTGCTTCACAGCTAACTTTGCTCATAAACAGGCGCTCCGCTCATAGTCAGCACCACGTCCTCATTCATGCAAGCATGATTCAGCCCTAGTGCAGACTATGGCTGAACTATAACTATACGTTAAAACAACTTCCACCGATAAATTCTCTTAAGATAGAGTTTCTTCCGATTTCCTCACTTGGTACCGGAAGGAAATAGTCTAAAAACTTTAACAGTCTCTTTGCCTCAATATATTCCGGACAATCCTTTTCTATCTCAAATAGCAATGGTTCTGCATATTGCTTTAATACTGCCAGTTCATAGATCAATGCAGAGTTAAACATAATATCCGCTTCTTCCTGAAATGGGAAAATATACTGTTCTTCACCACGTCTTACGGAATCCCACATTGCGATTGTTTGTTTTGCCGTAATGTTTCTTGTTCGGGCATCTCTTACAATTCTACGGATAATTCTTCCATCTGTAGTTGGCAAGTTATTATGCTCATCAATATTTAACTGGGTCAATGCACTAATATATATCTTCAATTTACTGGATTTTGGTAATGTATAGGAAAGTTTATCATTCAATCCATGAATCCCTTCAATTACTAAAATATCATTTTTTCCCAGTCTCTTATAATCTCCCTTGTATTCCCGCAATCCTGTACGGAAATTATAGGTTGGGATTTCCACCTGTTCTCCTGCTAAAAGTGCCGACATATCTCGATTAAATGTCTCAATATCTAACGCTTCTAAACATTCAAAATTAAATTTTCCATCCTCATCCCTTGGAGTATCTTCTCGGTTTACATAATAGTCATCCAAGGAAATTGGATGCGGATGTAATCCCTGCGCCATTAATTGAATGGACAACCGATGGGAAAAAGTCGTTTTTCCGGAGGAAGACGGACCTGCTATCATTACAAACTTCTTGTCGGGCTGAGCTGCAATCTCTTCTGCTAACTTTCCGATTTTTCGCTCCATTAATGCCTCTGAAACCAGAATTACATCTTGTATTCTTCCTTCTGCCACTGCATCATTCAATGCGCCGATAGTTCCAATATCCAGCTTATCGCCCCACTTACTTGACTCTTTTAATACCTGGAACAATTTATGAGACGGTTTAAATTCTGCAATTATTTTTGTGTTTTTATCAGGGAATAATACCACAAACCCTTCATTATATAATTCTAAATCAAAATATTTCAGATAGCCTGTATCCGGCACCATATAACCGTAATAATAGTCCATATAGTTTCCGATACTGTAAACGTTCACCATAGAACTTCTGCGATAACGAAACAGACGCTCTTTATCATACATTCCCAGTTCCCGGAATAATGCCACTGCCTCATCTGTAGTCATACTGCGCTTTTCAATGGGACGCTTTTCATCCACCAAACGCATCATTTCCATTTTTAATTGTAAAAGGTATGACATATCCGGAATTATCTTACCATCTTTTCCAAACAACTCACAATAATATCCCTGACTAATGGAATGCTCTACTCTTACGGATACTTGTTCTTTACTCTTTTTCGCTAATTCATAAACACCTCGCTGCATCAGTAAAGTAACGCTACGACGATATGCTTTTCGGCCGGATTTTTCTGCTGTAGTAACAAATGACAGCTCGCCATCCTGCTCTAATGTTCTATTTAATTCATATAGATGATTGTTCAAAAGCACCAATACAATATCATCCTTGTATTCCGGCTGATATTCTGCCGCAATTATAGAAAAAGCTGTTCCCTTTTCATATTCCTTTTCTACACCTTTTATGGTGACTTTACACCTTACTTCTCCCATATTCTGCCTTCTTTCTTATACATATACAAATGGATGTTTTTCAGGCTGTTCTATAATTTCCAAACCTTTGGTATTCTTCTCTAGAAACTCTTTCATATATGGAATAAAAATCTTTTCTATGCCATAATGTCCTGCATCGATGATTGCCATTCCCTGTGCTGCTGCATCAATTCCTTCATGGTGGTCAATATCACCGGTAATCAGAACTTCCACACCATTTTTAAGTGCTTCGCCGATAACACTTTTTCCCGACCCCGGACAAATTGCCACCTTAGATATTTGCTGTTCTAAATTACCAAATACCTTTACCTGTTCCACATGAAATGCTTTTTTCACTAGTTGCGCACATTCCTGTACAGTTACTACCTGTGACAGTTTTCCTATCTTACCGATTCCCTGCGGTCCTTCTGCATCCTCACAGGTAACTTCCAGTACCTGACATTCTTTCATTTCCATGCGTTTCGCTGCTAAGTCTGCCATACCTTTTACATCAAAATTTGTATGCATAGCATAATATGCAATATCCGCCTGAATTAATCTCATTACACGTTTTCCGATAAAATCTTGGGTATTTACCCTTTTTAATCCTTTAAAAATCATAGGATGGTGGGTTAGAAGCATATCTGCCTCAACTGCCTTTGCCTCTTTTATTGTCTCATCTGTTGCATCTAATGCTATATATATCTTATGCACTTCTTTTTCAGAATCTCCCACCAAAAGTCCCACATTATCCCAATCACAGGCATAATGTTCCGGTGCCTGTGATTGCAAAACAGTTATAATTTCCTGACACTTCATTTCTACTTTGCTCCATCTATCTTTTCCAGCGCATGTGCAATATAACTAAGTTCTTCTTCTATTTCTTCTTTTCTGCTGCTTACATCCTTCTTGGCATTTTTTTGCAAATTTCCTAAAATCTTCTCTTTTTGCATTTTCTGCCAAAGCAAATATTGCTTTAATACAGGATGTTTTTGTTCCAATAATTTTTCGCCATACTTAAGTGCTAATACATCCGGTATTTCTTTTTGCGCATTTTCATACACAACACGCATCATAGGATAATACTTTCCGTCTTCCAACACCATATCTTCCGCCACAATGGTATATCCGCTTTCCCAAAGGAATTTCCGAAACTCCATAACTTCCGACTGGGGCTGTAAAATCAATTCCTTGGCTGTATGTGCCACTTGTTCCCCTTGCATCAGTATCCGCTTCATTAAATTGCCACCCATACCTGCGATTACGATTCCTTCCACTTCCTTTGGCTTTAATGCTTGCAATCCATCAGATAGTCTTGTCTCTATGCGATTTTCCAATCCATATTGACGAATGTGCTCCTGTGCCCTTTCCAATGGTCCCTGATTCACATCCATGGCAATTGCTTTTTTTATTTGTTCCTTTCCGGTAAGATATACCGGTATGTAGCCGTGATCTGTTCCAACATCAGCAAGGATTCCTGTAATGGTTACCAACTGTGCTACTGCTGATAAACGTTTTGATAACTGTACCATATTAATCCAGGTAATCCTTTAACTTACGGCTTCTGCTTGGATGACGAAGTTTTCTTAATGCCTTTGCCTCAATCTGACGAATACGCTCACGGGTAACGTTAAATTCTTTTCCTACTTCTTCTAAGGTTCTTGCACGACCATCATCTAATCCAAAACGCAGACGTAATACTTTCTGTTCTCTTTCTGTCAAGGTTCCAAGTACTTCTACTAACTGCTCTTTTAATAAAGTAAATGCTGCTGCATCTGCCGGTACCGGAACGTTATCATCCTGAATAAAGTCTCCCAAATGGCTATCCTCTTCCTCTCCGATAGGCGTTTCTAAGGACACTGGCTCCTGAGAAATCTTTAAAATCTCACGCACACGTTCTACCGGCATATTCATTTCTGCTGCAATTTCTTCCGGGGATGGCTCTCTTCCTAATTCCTGTAATAACTGTCTGGAAACACGAATCAACTTATTGATTGTCTCAACCATGTGAACCGGAATACGAATTGTTCTTGCCTGGTCTGCAATCGCTCTGGTAATTGCCTGACGAATCCACCAGGTTGCATAAGTAGAAAACTTATATCCCTTACGATAATCAAACTTTTCTACAGCTTTAATCAGACCAAGATTTCCTTCCTGAATCAAATCCAGAAATAACATACCACGTCCCACATAACGCTTTGCAATAGAAACTACCAAACGTAAGTTAGCTTCTGCCAAACGCTTCTTTGCTTCCTGATCTCCTAATTCCATACGTTTTGCCAGTTCAATTTCTTCTTCTGCACTCAACAGTGGTACTTTACCAATTTCCTTTAAATACATACGAACAGGATCTTCAATGGAAACTCCATCCGGCACAGAAAGGTCAATATTTTCTACCTCTACTTCATCCTCATCATTTAAGAGAATGTCTTCTTCGTCTTCATCATCGGAAATTCGCAAAACGTCAATATTATTGGACTCTAAAAAGTCCAAAATTTTCTCAAACTGTTCTGCGTTTAATTCCAAATCTTTGAAGAAGTCACTGATTTCCTGATATTCTAATACATTCTTTTTCTTTTTTGCCAGAGCCAATAACTCCTGTAGTTTTTCGCTAAATTTCGCTGTCTTATCTTCCATTTCGTTTCATCCTTCCATTCGTTGTTTATATTTTGTCCTTATTTGGTGGAAATATGCAAATTTCAAGTTTTTGAAGTTTTTCCATATTTTTTTTATCTGCAACCAGCTTCTGCAATCCCGCCATATCGGTAGGTGCAAGATGCTTCGAGCGATAGTCCATACTGTTCTTTTTCACACGAATAATCGTTTCTTTCAATGCTTTTTCTTTATCTGACTGAGTGGTTACTTCCTTTAGTCTTGCATTAAAAAGTCCTGCAATCTCTTTTTGTTGTTCCTCTTCTGTAAACATACTGATGATTTTGGCAGGATTTAAACTTCCCTCTTCATACTGTGCAAATACCAGTTTTGCAGCCTCCCGATACAGTTCTTCGGTAAAATCCTCCGGTCCGATATATGGCTTAATGATCTCAAATAGCCTTGGTTCCTCTATCAGCCAGGTCAACATCAATTTCTGTGACTGCTTCATGCCGTCTTCTTTTTTATTTTTTTCATTAATACCCGACTTCAGCGTTTTGGGCTCCTTGGTAATTCCTCCTCTGGTTCCCCGATGCGCTACCAATTTACGGAAGTTTTCAAATCCCATCTGATACTTTTCCGCTACTGCCTGCATATAATTTTCCCGTTCCAGCTCTTCCTCGAACTCCAACACTTTATCTGCAATGGCATTGTAAAACGCAGTCTTACTTTCCGGGTCCTTCAGATTATAATTTTGCTCCATAATCTGAATTTCAAACATAAAACTATTCTGAGCCTGCTCAATACGCTTTTGATATTCCTCTGCCCCCAATGCTTTCATAAACTCATCCGGGTCTTTATAAGGCTTCATGTTGATGATTTTTGCGGTAAGTCCTACTTCTTTTAAAATTGGGATTGCCCTTAGTGCTGCCTTAATTCCCGCTCCATCACTATCAAAAGTACAATAAACTTCCTTGGTATATCGTTTGAGTAAATTGGCATGTCCCGGTGTAAATGCAGTTCCAAGTGATGCAACTGCATTATCAAACCCTGCCTGATGAAGCGCAATTACATCCATATACCCTTCACACAGCAACATATACGGCTTTCTTGTAGTTCTTGCTATATTTAACCCGTAAAGATTACGGCTTTTATCAAAAATCATTGTTTCCGGAGAGTTCAAATACTTGGGTTCTCCCTCGCCCATAACTCTTCCACCGAATCCAATGACACGATTGTTTGCATCCATAATCGGAAACATGACTCGATTCCAGAACTTGTCATGCCCTCCTCGCCGTTCATCAATGGTCACCAGACCGGAATCTTTTAAAATATCATCCTCATATCCCTGCTTATGCAGATATTGATATAAATCATTACTAAACTTATTGGAATATCCTAGCCCAAACTTTGTCATCGTCTCCGGTGTCAGTTCTCGCTTCTTAAAATATTCCATTCCTATCTGCCCTTGCTCCATACGAAGTTGGGCATAAAAATATTTTGCTGCAATCTTATTGATTTCCAAAATTCGTGCACGCTTGTCCGCTTCCTGTCTTGCCTTTTGAGACATTTCCTGCTTAGGAAGTTCTATTCCTGCTCGGTCTGCTAATGCCTCCATGGCCTCCGGAAACGTAAAATTCTCATACTGCATTAGAAATGTATAAACATTTCCGCCTGCCCCACATCCAAAACAGTAATACATCTGTTTTCCCGGTGATACGGAAAATGACGGGGTTTTCTCGTTATGAAAGGGACATAATCCAAAATAGGTACTGCCCTTTTTCTGAAGTCGGACATACCCTGAAATTACATCTACTATATCATTGGCAGAACGCACTTCTTCTACCAATTCATCGGAATAAAAAGGCATTCCTTGTCTCCTTTCTGTATTTTACTTCTATCTCTATTTATTTACCTGCCATGCCTTCGGTACAAAAATTTCTTCAAACTTGGCAATGGCATACTGATCTGTCATACCGGCAATATAATCGCATACCACCCGTTCCTTTTTCTCTCCCTCACCTAGCATTTTGTAATAGTGTTCCGGCAATTTTTCTATATGTTCCATATAGTAATAGAACAGTCGCTCTACCAACTCCATAGCTCTTTTTTCTTCTCCCTTTGCTACCGGATTGGTATATACACTTTTAAACATAAATCCTCGTAATCCCTGCATTGCATGGGCTACTTCCTGAGACATACAGATGTCATTTTTTCCCTGACTATTGGTAATAATATTATGTATAAAAGTATTTAAACGATTCCTTGTGGTATTGCCTAAAACTTCCCGATACTCCATGGGAATATCTTCTTCACGCAACACTCGTGCGCGTATAGCATCATCTATATCATGGTTGATATACGCTATCTTATCGGATAATCGAACAACCTTTCCCTCAAGGGTTGCCGGCATTAAACTGGTCTGATGATTCAAAATCCCATCCCGCACTTCCCAGGTGAGATTTAATCCTACACCATCCTTTTCTAATTTTTCCACTACTCGGACACTTTGTTCATTATGCTTAAACCCATCTTCACAAATTTCATTTAATACATGTTCCCCTGCATGTCCAAAAGGCGTATGCCCTAAGTCATGTCCTAATGCAATTGTCTCAATCAAGTCCTCATTCAGCCTTAGTGCCTTTGCAATAGTTCTGGCATTTTGTGAAACCTCCAGGGTATGTGTCAATCTGGTACGATAATGATCTCCTTTGGGAGCCAAAAATACTTGTGTTTTGTGCATCAGCCGGCGAAATGACTTACAGTGTAAAATACGGTCACGATCTCGTTGAAACACCGGACGAATGTCACACTGCGCTTCTTCCCGATCTCTTCCTCTTGAATTCTCACTCAAGGTTGCATAGGGACTTAAATTAGTCCGTTCCAGTAACTCCATAGTTTCTCTTATCGTCACTATTCATCACCTCTTCGCTGCTTTGTCAAATGAATATTTTTGTCTCTATCTTTTATATTCTGTGTTTCTTCAATATTTCCTTTATTTTTTACAAAAATTTCTCCCATTCGTTTTTGCTTAATGTAGCGCGGTATTTCCTATGGTATAGAAAAAAGGTCGCTGCAAATGCAACAACCTATCTCTTTCATATGAATGCAGGAGATGGGACTTGAACCCACACGATATTGCTACCACAGGCACCTGAAGCCTGCGCGTCTGCCAATTCCGCCACTCCTGCTTGAACTCGCAAGTTGTATTCTATCTGTTTTCCGTTTAAAAGTCAATACCAAACAGAGAATTTTTTAAGTTTTTTGAAAAATTATGACTATTTGGATGTAATGTGACCTACATTCTTAATCAAAATAGAAATACTTCCGTCCGGATTGGTAATAAACTCAATATGTTCTCCATCCTGATACTGTTCCATTGGAATCTTGATTTCTACTCCGGTATCCGTAGCCAAATATTGTTTTGCAAACTTTCTTGTGGTACTTTCTGCCTGTGGTTCAATCTGTGTATCTGCTACAATATGATACTTTTCTAGCTTTTCGTTTACTTCCTGCTTGAATTCCTCTTTTTCTTTAAATACCTTATCTAGAACAAATGGAACATCCACAATTCCGGTCTCTTCTAACTGATTATGTATTACCTGCTTTGTTTCCATCTGAACCTCGAACTGCTCTGAATCGTTGTAATATTTTTTCTGCACATTTTCAATGGCTCTGGTAACAATGGCAAGCTGTGTTTTCGGTGACAACGCTCCGCTACAATTCAAAAAAAGTTTCGAAAAGTAATTTGTTTTCACTCCATTTACATCATATTTTTTCTCTATCAATGAAATGGAAAAATCATAAAGATTTACAATAGCTGCTTCTGACAGCTTTTGGCTTTCAGTCGGCAAAATCGCACGAAACTTGATAATCTCGTTAGTATTTCCAAACGCATCCGACTGTGTCTGATGGGTATAGGATGTCTTATAGTCCATCTTCAACATAGCAAGATACTTCATGGTATCTGTTTCAAACAATGCCACTACAAAATCCGCAGATGGAATATCAATATTTTTATTCATAATTCCATATAAATGACTGGCAATTTGTTGACTTGCCTCTACAAAAGTCTCGTCTGTCACTTCTGCCTCTGTTAACGGAAGCAGCTGTTGATACACCACCGACTCCTCTTTTTGAAATTCACAGCTCTTTTTATCATCCGTACTCATCACTTTATAGATATGTTCCCGCAGGAAATCTCCAAAATCAGAACCAAAGTCTAATAACGTATCGGAAAGTACCGGCATTCCAACAGTAGAGTCCATAATGTGCACAATTACTTTCCGAAACCGAATATCTCCCTTTTCCATAATGTATTCTCCTTTTCGCCTGTTTGTAAGTGATACCGCTCAGGCGTATATTTAACGGCACACTTTTTATATCATAGGAAATGTTTTAGCTTACAGATTAATATCCAATTCCACCGGACAATGATCAGAGCCCATAACTTCTGTATGAATCTTTGCATCTACAAGCTTGTCCTTTAAATCCTCTGATACGATAAAATAGTCAATTCTCCATCCTGCATTTTTCTCTCGTGCTTTAAAACGATAGGACCACCAGGAGTAAATCTGCTCCTGTTCCGGATAAAAATAACGGAAAGTATCAATATATCCGTGACTTAAAATCACAGAAAACTTTTCTCTTTCTTCATCCGTAAAGCCTGCGTTTTTGCGATTGGTTTTCGGATTTTTCAAATCAATCTCTTTATGAGCCACATTCAAATCCCCGCAGAAAATAACCGGTTTCTTTTCTTTTAAACCATCTACATATGCTAAAAATGCATCTTCCCATTCCATACGGTAGGATAACCTTGCCAATTCTGTTTGTGAATTTGGTGTATAGCAGGTTATCAGATAGAAATTATCATATTCTAAAGTAATAACTCTGCCTTCCTTATCATGTTCCTCGATTCCAATTCCATAAGTCACCTGTAATGGCTTACGCTTGGTAAAAATAGCTGTACCGGAATATCCCTTTTTCTCTGCATAGTTCCAATATGCTTCATAGCCCTCCGGCAATTCTAACTCAATCTGTCCTGCCTGAAGCTTTGACTCCTGAATACAGAAAAAGTCTGCTTCTTTCTCTTTAAAATATTCTAAAAACCCTTTTTGTACACAGGCGCGTAACCCATTTACATTCCAGGAAATAAATTTCATACGTTTGGCTCCCTTCTAAATTTCTACTCATAAATAGTATATCCGAGGCTGATTATATCATACTATACTAGATATTCCAACTGATTATGGAACTTATAAATTAGAAGATGTGACTTTTGTTCCCCCTGCTGTTTCTTATGCACGAAATGTCATCGGAGTTTCTACTATAAACGGTAAAATGACTCTTACTTATCATCATATGAAAAATACTGAGTACTCATCCAAAATGCTCCTTGAACAGGGGATTGAGAACCTTATCAAAAACTCCCAATAAGAACAAATTGTCCAAGTGGTGTCACCTATGATTAATTTCCTGTACTCTTATAAAACCGAATACTAACTCTCCAAAATACATAAGCTATTACATACACTACAATTCCAACTACCGGAGGAATGTACATATAGATTGCAGGGTATTGTGCCATATCTGCTTTTCTTAATAAATACTGCGCCGGAAAATAATTAACAAAGGCAAATGGCACTACATAAATCATAATTCCCTGTATCAATTTATTGTATATACTAATGGGATACCCTGCAAATTTGCGCATATTCCAGTAAAATACATCCCGAATACTATTGGTTTCTACAAAATAAAAGCTCAAAGCACTAAATATAATAAACATCCCACCCTGTATTAATACTCCTCTTATAATGGTACTAATATAATAAACTACTGTGGACACATTCCATACTACACCTACCCGCCCTGCTGATACTATGAAAAGAATCGTTCCCAACATTCCATGCCCAATAGCTGCTATTATGTCGGAATGGTTTGCAATTAGCTGACAAAGAACTCCTCTTGGTCGTACCAAAAGACGATCAAACCTTCCTTCTCTTATCATCCTGGAAAAATCTCGTAAATCAGCAAACAAAATCACAATAATACTATATGTAATAAACAAAAGGCTAAACAAAAATAACATCTCATTCACATTCCAACCATTAATGTGGTCAAATTTCATTAGCGTAAGATAAATCACAATAATACTGGTTGCCTCTCGCAAAAATACCGCTAATGTGGCAACGATAGAATCTGCCCGATATTGCAAATGTGATAACATACTCATTCTTAATGATTGCAAAACAATCTTCATTTCCTTCATACTTTTCCTCATTTCTGCATTGTATTTCTACTACGCAATTTTTTCATCCACCTTGCACTACCAATTTGCGTATTCCTTTTTTCCAAAAAAAATCTCCAATCAGGTACAATACCATAATCCAAAATATCTGAATTGTCATACTGTATAAAATCTCACTTCCCGTGAGCTCGCCTAAGTAAATTCTAATAGGCGTAAAATAAATTGCTTCAAATGGTGTATATGATACTACTTTTCTCAAAAGCGGCGGCATAAACCATATAGGTATCATAGAGCCTGCTAAAATATTAACTATTACATTCTTAATTGTCATAATTCCCCATACACTAAATAGCCAAAAGCACCAGGTCTGTACAATAAAACTAATCTGCCACAAAACAAAATAGCCCAATATTACACTCATTCCCATTAACACAACACTAACTGCATCTTTTGGTGCGGAAAGCTCCATAAAAAAGCTACAAAACACCACTGCCGGTACAAAATAAAAAATAATTTTAAAGACACCTTCTCCAATATTTTCCCAAAGCATCCGAAATTTAAAATTTACTGGTTTTAACAATTCACTGGTAATATTTCCATCATGTAATTTATTTTGCAAAAACATCTCGTCAAAAGAAAAGGCATTGGAAAGTCCTAACGAAATCACGAAATTAGTTGCAACCATTTGAAAAGTAATCCCATCTACGCTGTCTGTTCCTGCATATAAAGCTTTATAAATACTACAAAATACAACAACTGTTATAATGGTATTTATAATTCCCATAAAAAATTCTAATCGATACGTCAAACGATTTTGAAATTTTTTCACCGCAAACTCCATGTATACTCTCATCAAGCACTGATTCCTCCCTCGTAAATATCTCGGATAATCTCATCAATCTCCGGTTCTTGAATAGAAATATCTTTTATTGAAAAGCGTGAAAACAATTTTTCCATAACCACATTCATTGAAACTTCATTGACATTGAATGCATAATTTTCTTTTGTTCCATCTTCTAATAACATTTGGATATTTTTAGAAGAAACATATTTATTTTTTATTTCTTCCACACCACCATCATATATCTTGGTTCCCTTATCAATAATAATGAGCCTATTACACACTTTTTCTATATCCTGCATATCATGCGTTGTAAATATCATTGTTGTCTTTTCTGTTTCATTCATATATCGAATAAAATTCCTGATTTTTTCTTTCGCTACTACATCAAGTCCTATAGTTGGTTCATCAAAAAATACAATCTTAGGAGAATGTAAAAGTGCCGCTACAATATCTCCACGCATTCTTTGCCCCAGTGAAAGCTGCCTAACCGGCTGATTGATGAACTCCTGCATATCCAAAAGTTCTGTAAACTTCTTCAGATTTTTCTGATATTTTTCCTCTGGTATTTTATATATGTATTTTAACAATTCAAAGCTTTCTATCAGTGGTAAATCCCAATTTAACTGTGACTTTTGTCCAAACACAACACCAATATTTTTTACATATTCTTTTCGTTGTTTGTATGGAATAAATCCATCTATCATTACTTCACCTGCATCTGGATAAAGAATTCCAGAAAGCATTTTAATTGTAGTTGATTTACCTGCTCCGTTTGGACCGATGAATCCAACAATTTCCCCTTCTTTTATTGAAAAGCTAATATCATCTACCGCCTTTTTCACCTTATATTTTCTACTAAATAAATGCTTGAATGAGGCAATTATTCCTTTCTCTCGTTCTGCAATCTTATAATATTTTTTTACATTCTTTACCTCAATCATTTCCGCTATTCCTCCTATATATATTTTTAATTGTTTCTTCCAAATTTGGTTCTGTAATTTTAACATTCTTTATACCACACCTACTAATTATGTGTTTTATCACTGTGGCAGTTTCTACCTTTTGTTTATGAAATCTTATGGAAAGACTATTTTTATCCAGGATATATTTCTCAATAGGTAAGTCCTCCAAATCCGGAATTTTTTCCTGCAATTCTATATCTATCTGATATTCCGGCGCTGACTCACTTTGAATTTCTTCTACTGTTCCATCAAAGATAATCTTTCCCTGATCTAAAAGTAAAACTCTGTCGCAAAGTTTTTCTATTTCTGTTAGATTATGACTGGTATAAACAATGGTTGTTTTTCTCTCTTCCTTCAATTTTTCTAACGCATTCATTACTTTTTCCTTAATAGAAACATCCAAACCTATCATCGCTTCGTCTAAAAGCAATATTTCCGGCTTAGGCAAAAACGCATAAACCAATTCCGCTCGCATTTTTTGTCCTAATGAAAGCTGTGTAACTGGCTTATTCAGACAATTTTCAATATCAAAAAATGTTACCAGTTCTTTCAATCTTTCTTCATACTCCCCTTTACTTATTCCATACATCTTTCCACAATTTTCAAAGGAATAGACTAGTTTCATATCACCCCATAACTGTGTTCTAGTTCCAGACGCATAAGACATTTTTTTAACATTGGAATATTACTTAATATATCTCTACATGCATTAATACGAATAAATCCACTATCTTCTTTTAAAACCCCTGATATCAGATTTAAAAGTGTTGTCTTCCCTGCACCATTTTTTCCTATGATTCCTACACTCTCAAATGGTGTAATGTGAAACGAAACTCCGTTTATCACCTGTTTACCTTCAAACTGTTTTTTTACATCTTTCACTACTATCATTATTTTTCCTCTATCTTGTTATATCCTCTTCCACATATTTAACAAAAAAATATCCCTTGGTCAATGACCTTGGGATAAACAACCTTCTAGCAGGGATAAACGACATTGATTACAAAAAATTCCTTTTCTTCGTAAATGTCTATCATTCCCTCGTATTTTTCTGTAATTTTTCTTATCTGCACCATTCCAAATCCATGACCTTCTCCTTCTTTTGTAGATTGTAATTTAGGATTATTTTCTAATACAGAAGTATCTATACTATTTTTAACTACAATAGAATCGAAACCTTTTTGATTGGATATAATAACCTCCATTTTCTTTTTTCTTGACTGAAGTGCTGCTTCTATTGCATTATCTAATAGATTATTTAACAAAGAAGAAAAATCAACGCTATCCATATATGCAAAAGCCAAATTTTCAATTTGTGCTTTAATTTCAATTCCCTGTTCCTTTGCCTGAGACAACTTATGATTAATAATATAATTCATAAGAGAATTTCCAACGTTAATATAAGTATACATCTTATTAAGATTATCTAAAATCTTACTGGTATAGTCTTTTGCCTCATCTACTTTTCCTTCCTCAAGATAAGACAATATCACAAGACTATGATTCTTCATATCATGTTTCAACAACCTGCTTTGCATCTGCATTTTTTTAATCTCTTCTGCCATATCCTGTTGCTGTGCATACTTTTTCTTCACTTCCAAAAGTGCCTTTTCCATATCAACATTTTCAGCTATATATTTTGTAAGCTGCCTATCCTTTTCTATTTCTTCCATTTCCACAGCTTTTCTTTTCTTCCATTCTCTCATCCACAAACATATTACTACACCTAATAGTAACACTAATGCAATTATGATGTTATAAGCCATACCATTCCTCACTTTGCTTATTTTCTCATCAATTCAAGTATCGTCTGTTTTACTTTGCTTTCATAACTTCTTCCAATAGGTATTATTCTCCCATCTACCAGTTCTATCTCATTATTCCGCATCCTGCTGATATATTTAGAATTTACCAGATATCCCTTATGACACCTCACAAAGTTCTTCCCTTTTAATTTTTCTTCTATCCTTGTCATAGTTTCTCTATATTTTTCTTCCTGATTTTTCATATATATATTAATATAATTTCCACTGGATTCTATGTAATAAATCTCATCTAAAGAAAGTTTTACAATTTCCTGACCTTTTTGTAGAATTACTTCCTCGCTCCCTGAAAACAATTCTTTTTTCAAACGTTCAATAACCTCATCTATCTCCTTATCAAAATAAGCTTTTCTGATAAATCCAAAAGGTCTGTATGCAAAAGTCTGATATACCAATGTATCATAACTGGTCACAAACACTAACAACGTTTTTAATTTTTTCTCTGTAATCATTTTTGCAATATCCATTCCACTAAAATATGGCATATCGATATCCAAAAACAAAACATCTACTTTTTCGTTTTCTAGCATTTCCACAAGTTCTCTCGCATCACTTAATGCAGTATATTGCGCCAAAATATCTGCTTGTTCGAACCCTGCGCTTACTCTTTTTGCTATGTTTTCTAATATTTTCTTCTCATCGTCACAAATTACAATATGATACATTACTTTTTCCTCTTATATACACCAACTCTACACATGGATTTATCAAATATCCCTTTACATATCACATTTTTGACTGTCAAAAGTCTTTTACATCCCACATTTTTCAATAATTGACCCAAATATTAGAGGTCTGTCACTTGCAAATATAAGGGCAAAAAATCCAACAACATATTATAACACAAAATGAATTTGACATCTATATCTATGCTCCACTTGAGTTTCCGCAAATTGCATTTGAAAGGTGAATAAATCTAACTAAAATGCCAATCTGCCATATTTTGAAAGGATTTATGTGGTAGTTCTTTGACTAGAGGCACTTTAACAAGCCCCGTCTAAT
>JAAYPT010000008.1 GCA_012519695.1 Clostridiales bacterium
ATTAGACGGGGCTTGTTAAAGTGCCTCTAGTCAAAGAACTACCACATAAATCCTTTCAAAATATGGCAGATTGGCATTTTAGTTAGATTTATTCACCTTTCAAATGCAATTTGCGGAAACTCAAGTTACCTTGCTGCTACTTTACCTTATGTACTCTCCTTAGATTGAAATTTTTTCAATCTCTGAGTATTTCTCTACCAATTTTGCCAACTGCATCAGCTCACTTCCCTTTGCAGTTCGCACCATCACTTCCAAACGAATACATTCTTCTTTCCTTCTTGTCTGAAATCTTAAAATTTTGCATTTATAATTGGATTCCAATTCGTTCTTTACAATCTCCGCTATTTTCGTATTATTTGTCTCTGATGGTGTATATTCTACAGCTATCTGATATACCTGTTTCATAATATGTGAAAGTTTACCACCGCGTCCGATAAATATCTCTACCAGAACTACAATGACTGTTGTAGCAATTCCAATGACATACATCCCGGCACCTACTGCCATCCCTACACCAAGCGTTGCCCAAATTCCGGCAGAAGTTGTTACTCCACTTACATTTTTATTTCTGGAAAAAATAATTCCGGAGCCTAAAAATCCGATTGCAGTAACGGTCCCCGCTGCGATTCGGGAAGGGTCTACTCTGACATACTGTCCTAACACATCGTTGAAACCATATTTCGATAATACAATCATCAGTGCTGCCGATACTGCAACAATAACGTGAGTACGAAGTCCTGCCGTTTTTTTCCGGCTCTCACGTTCATATCCGATGGCTCCTCCACAAACTCCGGCTAATATAATTCTCACCATGAGTTCTAATTGTTGTATAACTAATGGCATATCGATATTTTTTACCATAGGCACATATCATCCAATTCTATAAAAAATGATTGGATTCTTCCTTTCCCCCAGGCTCTTCTGAGTTATTCCATTCTTATCTGATTCTATACCTTTTCTATACTTTCTTCCATTATTATACGTTCTTTTTCCCTTAATGCCAAGTGCTTTGTCTGTGCATTTACAGGAACATATTCTACAAAAAACAAGAGTCCGACAAACGGACCCTTGCACAATTTAATACAACGCAGTATTTTTTCTCTTTTTATTCTATTGCAATATATTTCTTTTCTTCCACTGCTTTTGCTTCTTTTTTCGGAATTGCCATCTTCAATACACCATTTTCAAATCCTGCTTTAATATCATTCTGAGTAATATTTTCGCCTACATAGAAGCTTCGCTGACAATATCCGGTATAACGTTCCTGACGTACGAATTTTCCTTTTTCATCCTTCTCGTCATTTTCTTCCTTATGCTCTGCTGAAATGGTGAGGTAACCATCCTTTAAATCTGCTTTCAAATCTTCTTTCTGATATCCCGGCAGTTCCATCTCTAATTGATAATAATCTCCCATATCCTGTACATCGGTACTCATTAAGCCCATTGTTTCATTCTGAGGTGTACGGAACATTTCCTGAAACATATCGTCAAATGAGTTTCCAAAAAAATCATCTACAAAATTTCTTCCAAAAATACTAGGTGCTAACATAAGTCATTCCTCCTTAAATCATTTCAATGAATTTTTACAATATCTTGCACTATTTTATGCTATCTGAATCTTTCCTTGATGCTGCTCTGTTTTCTTTGCTTTCTTAGGAATCTGAATCTTTAATACGCCAAAACGATACGTTGCTTTTAAATCTTCCTCTGAAATATCTGTTCCAATATAAAAGCTTCGCTGATAGTTACCATAATAACGTTCCTGACGAATCCATTTATGATTCTCCTTCTCTTTTCCGCGTTCACGCAAAGCCGATACAATCAAATATCCATTCTGAATATATGCCTTTATATTTTCCTTATCAAATCCGGGAAGGTCAATTTCCAACACAAATCTATCATCCCTTTCTCTGATATCACTTTTCATTGGATAACGTTTTCCTGTTGCCTTCATAGGTCCTTCCTCCTTTTCCTCTTCCTTTGTTCTAGGTGTACTATAACACCTATTATTAGCACTGTCAAGAGGTGAGTGCTAATTTCACAAAAAGTTCACATTTTTTTGTCAATGATTTTTCTTCCACATTGCAAGATTTTCCTGTGCAGGTCCACGCAATAACTTTCCTTCTTCCGTAAATCCCGAACCATGACAAGGGCATTCCCATGTTCCTTCATCTGCGTTTTTTTCAAGACGGCATCCCATATGACTACACTTGGATGGAACCTCTCCCTGACTCAATAACTGCTTTGATAATCCTTTCACTGCTTTTGCTGTATTTTCTGCTAAATTTCCGGACATTGCTGTTACCGGAAAACGTTGCGGTGCAAAAACTTCTTCGTTTTCGCTCTCTCTTCCCAATATCATATCTGTAATAATTTCTGCCGCTACCATAGAACTTGTCATTCCCCATTTTCCAAATCCGGTTGCCACATACCAGTTTGGGATATCCGCAGAAAAATATCCGATATACGGAATCTTATCCAATGGCATACAATCCTGTGCCGACCAGTGTGCCAGTTCTTTATGTTCTGGATACCACTGATTTGCCTTGCTTCGTAATAAATCGTATTTTCCACCCTCTATATTTTCTCCGGTACGATGACTCCCTCCCCCTAATAAAATCATATGTTTTCCTTCTTCTTCCACTCCTCGAAAAGAATATCCTTCTTCATCTATCCCAAGGTACATTCCTCCCAGTTCTTTCTTGGTTTCTAACGCAATCACATAACTTCGCTCCTGATGCATTCTAAGAAAATAATATCCCGGTGTCAGAATCCATGGATAGTGGCTTGCAAATATTACATGCTCTGCTTCTATCATTCCATGTTCTGTAAATACACAGTGATCTTCTAAACGTATGACACGAGAATGTTCGTAAATCATAAGTTTCTCTGATATTTTTTTCACAAACTCCAAAGGTTGAAACTGCGCCTGCCCCTGAAATCTCACAGCCCCTTCCACCGAAAATGGCAATTCGGTTTCTTTAGTAAATTCTGCATCAATTCCACATATTCTTGCTGCCTGTACTTCGTTTTCTATTTCTGCAACACGCTCCGGCTGTTCCGTATAAAGATATGAGGAACACCGCCGAAACCTGCAATCTATGTTTTCCTTTTCCACAATTCGCTCGTATTCTCTGATTGCCTTTTCATTGGCTCTTGCATACTGTATGGCCTTTTCTTCTCCAAATTTTTCGATTAAATAGGCATAAATCAAATTATGCTGAGAAGTAATCTTCGCTGTGGTTCCTCCTGTCTGACCGGAAGCAACTGTCTCTGCTTCTAATATTGCCACTTCCTGTCCCTGCTCCTGCAACAAATAGGCAATTAGAATTCCTGCCATTCCTGCTCCAATTACTACATTTTTTATATGCACATTCTCTTCCAGTCTCTTTCGTTCCGGTAATTTTAACTCCTGTTTCCATATAGACTCCATGCTGTTTCCTCTTTTCTAATAAATTATATTTTCTATTGTATAATAAAAAGTCCGCCTGGCAGACTCTTTCGCGCCCGAGCGGTGTCATTCACCACTAATTTCTTATAAATTGAAAAAGCCTCTTAATCTTTCGATTAAGAGGCTTCTTTAACATTCATTATTCTGCCTTTTTGAATTTTTATTCTTATTTTGAAAACATAACTTTCTCACTATTAAACATCTTAGTTAAAACAAACACACCAATTCCCGCATAACAGAAGTTTGCAATTACCGTTACAATAATATTGGTAACATTCATATTTAAGGAGAATACACCATTCATACTCTGTACACTGTTGTAAAGTGGAATCAAATACCAAACCGGTTCTGTCTTACACAGACTGTCAATCATAGAGGTAATACCGATTAACATGGAAATCAACATAATCGGTGTGACCCATCCGGTTGCTTCTTTCACACTTTTTGCAAAAGCTGATACAATCGCAATTACAGAAACAATTACCATAACTGTGGAAATGATAATGAAGAATAACATTACATAATCTTTTACTCCATACACATTTGCATTGATGTCTCCTGCACCTCCCATTAAGCTAGGCAAGGATAACATAGTTCCAAGGAAACTGGAGCAACCACTTAAAATAGCAATCACACTAAGGCTTAAGATTTTACCAAGTGCTAAATGACTACGTTTCATTGGAGTAACAAGCAATGTAGCAATGGTTCCACGTTCCTTTTCTCCTGCAATAGATTCCGGTGCTACTGCCATACATCCACTAAACAGGAACATAATCATAAGCATTGGAATCATCATAGAAAACATTTGTGCTGTCATATCTTCCTCAGATGCAAGATCATACTCACCGTTTCCTGCATTGATATCAAATTTATTTGCCATAGCAGATTCGATTTGATCTAACACACTTGTCATTAAGTTATATGCTGTACTGGAATCTGTCTCGGTAGAATTATAATATAATTCTACATTTGGTGCCTCCTCTCCGCTCTTGGAATCATATGCTGCAATTTGAGCATCAAAATTTTCTGGAAATACTGCCAGTAAATTGTAATTTTCATCTCCATCGGATATTTTTTCTTTTACATCTTTTTCATCTTTTTCATTGGAAACTTCTTTCAGCTCCATCAAACCTCCCTGAGATACCACTGTTTTTACAGACTCCGGAAGATTTTCTACATATACCGCCGGTTTAAAATCTTCTGACTGTTCCAACTGACCGGAAAGTCCACTTCCCATAAAAGTATATAACAAATAAATCATAATTCCCGGAAGAAAAATCGTAGTAAGTACCATTCTCTTATCTGTAAAAAAACGTGTAAACTCTTTCTTCATCACAGTTAATATATTATTTTTCATTGTACTCACCTACTCTTTCCGCATAAATATCAAAGAACTTATCTTCCAGACATTTGTCTTTTGTTAAATTTTCTAATGTATCACAGACTACCATATTTCCGTCAATAATAACTCCTACGCGGTCACAAATCTTTTCAATCAAGCTGAAAATATGTGTTGATACGATAATGGTCTTACCTTTTTGTTTTAACTCCAACAAGAAATCAGTTACTACCTTTGCGGTTAAAACGTCCAATCCGTTCGTAGGTTCATCAAAAATAATGATGTCAGGGTCATGCACTAAGGATACCACCAAAGATACCTTCTGCTTCATTCCGGTAGACATATCTGCTACCTTTACTTCTGCAAACTTGGAAATTCCGAAACGTTCAAACATCTGTTCTTTTCTCTTTGTTGCTGTTTCCTTATCTACACCGTAAAGTTCTGAAAAAAGTCGTACAGGTAATTTGGTGTAAAAAACTCCTCTAACTTTAATTCACTGGTTAAAAATCCAATTTTACCTCGTACTACTTCCGGATTCTTCACTACACTTGTACCTGCTACTAAAATATCTCCTGCATCCGGCTTAATCAATGTTGCCATCATACGAAGTGTGGTAGTCTTTCCTGCTCCATTTGGTCCTAACAAACCAAATACCTCTCCTTCATATGCACAAAAAGATAACTGATCTACCGCTACTTTGATTCTTTCTTTGGTTTTTTGTACTTTTTGCTGCTTCGCAGAAACTTTAAATGTCTTTCGCAGGTTCTGCACTTGTAACAATTCTTTCATAACCTCTGCTTCCTTTCTTTCACTCTCTGTACTACTTGTTTAATACAATAATACAACTATTTATTTTTGTCAAGATATAATTTGTTGTTTTATCTTTTTTATTTTCCATGTAGTCTTTACAATTCCCACAATAAATACCATAACTATCAGATACATAATACACAATAATGCAACATCTACCTTATCACCTGCATCTTTTATAAAGAGCAGTGTATTGTTCGCCGTAAGAAAAACTTCAAAACACCCCACCCATATAAATAATTTTCGAATTCTCTTATACAGTGCAAGCTGTGATTCACAATCTGTGTATAATTCAAAGGCTCCTTTGGAAGCTTCTTTGCGAAAAATTGACCACCAGAACCAATCACAGACATGTTCTGCTCCAGTCTCTTCTACAAGTTCAATATATTGCTCCCTTTTCTCCTTTAGCTTTCCCTTTCCAATCTCTGCCGGCATATCAATGCGATACACATATTCGCCCGGCTGACATGGTTTAAATGTATATATACCCACGAAAAACTTCGCCATAGCCCAGCCCCTTTGGCACATATCATTTAACCATTTTTCTTCCTTGTCTTTATCAAAATAAAACCTAATCTTCCTCATGACTTTCGCCTTCCTGTTGTTGCATTTCCCTTTTCCCATTTCGAAGCAACTCTTCTAAGCGCGATATTTCTCGTTCCAATATGATTCTACCTTCTGCAGTAATTACATACTGCTTCTTCTTTCTGGACGCCTTATCCTCACTATAAAGCTCTATCCATCCCTTATCTAGCAATGTATTTATAGCTCCATAAAGTGTTCCTGCTCCGATTTCAACTCTTTCTTCCGTCATCTCCAACGTTTTTTGAATGATTCCATATCCATGATTGGGATTTAAAACAGAAAGCAAAATATAATACATACTTTCTGTTAATACAATATGCTTTTCCATTCTATCACCTCGCGATATATCGTTTGCCGATATATTCAATATATCAGATGCCGATATATCTGTCAACGTTTTTCCCTGTGTGGTTTACGCCCCCTTTCCTAATAACTAATTTTATCTCCGCGAGGCGTACTTCCTTAGCGGAGCGTTTTTATGCAATAGGACACATTTTCCTATTGCATAAAAAATAGGAACTATTACTCCAAACTTAGAATAATAGCTCCTATTTTTATCATTTATTCACTTAGTCTAACTCAATTTCTCTTAATTCTTTTGGTGGTAAAGATTTACTTGATGCCTTCACTGCCTTGTCAACTTCCTGTTTTGCTTTATTTACAGGAATATTGGTACCTGCTCCGGCAACACATCCACCCGGACATCCCATTCCTTCAATCAGACATCCATTCATCTTACCTGCCTTAGCAAGCATCAATGTTTTCTTACACTCTGCAAGTCCTTCCACATGCTCAATCTTAACTTCTACATCCGGATAGTACTCTTTTACACACTCGGTAACTGCCCTTGCGACACCGCCTGCTACTGCGTAACCACGACCTGCTCCTGTTGCATCGTGCATAGCATCCTGTGCTTCGATAGTCTGAGGATCAATATTTTTTGCCTCAAACATAGCACTTAACTCTTCAAATGTAATAACAAAATCTACATCACTTCTAACACTGGTTCTCATTGCTTCTAACTTCTTAGCTGCACATGGTCCGATAAATACAACATGTGCGTTTGGATGCTTTTTCTTAATACTTCTTGCTGTTGCAACCATCGGTGTTAGTTCTGATGATACACTCTCAATCATATCCGGAAACTGTGTCTTTGCAAGCATAGACCAAGCCGGACAACAAGAAGTCAATAAGAATGGAAGTTCTCCTGTTGCCACATGATTTGCAAAATGGTGTGCCTCTGCAACTGCTCCAATATCTGCACCTAATGCAACCTCATGAACTTCTGAAAATCCCAGTTGTTTTAATGCTGCCTTAACGCGGGCTGGAGTGGCTTCTGGACCGAACTGTCCTACATATGCCGGCGCTACTTCTGCAATAACCTCTCCGCCTTCTTTCATGCAACGAATCAACTGAAATATCTGAGATTTATCTGCAATTGCACCGAATGGACAACTTACCATACACTGACCACAAGAAACACATTTATTACTATCAATCTTAGCTCTTCCCTGATCATCGGTTCCAATTGCTTTTACACCACATGCCTTTGAACATGGACGCTCTTTCTTAGAAATTGCATCATATGGACAAGCTGCCTTACATTTACCACATTTAACACATTTACTCTGGTCGATAATTGCGTGACCGTTTTCCTGAGAAATTGCTCCTCTCGGACAGACCTCCATACATGGATGAGCAATACATCCCTGGCACATATTGCTAACTTCGTATTTATTATCCTCACAGAAATTACATGCGGATGGAATTACCTGCATTAGAGGTGGCTCATAATACTTTTCTGAAATGTTACTTTCTTCCACTCCATCTGTGATATGTACCGGCTTATCCTGCGGTCTTAAGCACATTCCCATTGCCAAACGTACTCGTTCAGATGCAACCGCACGTTCACGATAAATGCTTTCACGAAAACGTGGTTCATCTCCCGGTGTGATTTTATAAGGGATTGCTTCGATATCATTGTTTACATTATCAGACTCATACGCAACCTTTGCTACTTCTACAAAAACCTGTCTTCTTAACTGGTTTACTGGCGTATCAATTCCTCTCATCTGTAACCTCCTAAATATAAAACATATTTATCATAAAAAATTAATATTATTACACTGTCTTCGTTAATAATTTAACATAGTATATCCTCATTTACAAGGGCTTTGAACTATGTTTTCAATAATATACACATGTTTTTACACTTCCGCCATGCTCCTGCTTTCTACTTCTCAAATATTATATGATAGACGAGAATCAATATCAATAGTATTTATGTACCGATAACACATTTTTCTTTTTTTCATATTCTATAATAAATTTAACTTTTGAAAGGATTTATCTTATGGAAAATTGCAATCATACACCTTCCAGAGAATGTGGCTGCAATACTGCTCCTTCTCGCTCTATGCCTATGCAGTCTCGTTCCATGCC
>JAAYPT010000051.1 GCA_012519695.1 Clostridiales bacterium
ATTAGACGGGGCTTGTTAAAGTGCCTCTAGTCAAAGAACTACCACATAAATCCTTTCAAAATATGGCAGATTGGCATTTTAGTTAGATTTATTCACCTTTCAAATGCAATTTGCGGAAACTCAAGTACAATATATTTGACACCGGAAAATTCTTGAACCGTCCGGCATTAGTTTCTGTATCTAATACTTCCGGACTTGCAGGAATTGCTCACTGGATTAATACATATTATCGTTTGACCGATGAAAGAAAAGTAGATAAGAATTCTGAATTAGTAAAAACAGTAAAACAATGGGTAGATAAGCAGTACGATGAAGGTCGTGTAACTGTAATTACAGATAACGAGTTAGTAGTTGTTATAACTGACTGTTGTAATAAATTGGGAATTGTATTATAACTATAAGGAGGACTTTTTTTGAGCGAAGATAATCATTCACTGGGTCAACGTGTCTTTCATCGTATAAGAGAAGATATTTTGGCTGGTAAATATAAAAAGAATGAGGAACTGAAGGAAAAGACAATCGGAGAAGAACTGGGTGTCAGTCGTACTCCGGTTAGAGAGGCACTCCGTCAGTTAGAACTAGAGGGACTTGTGACAATTATTCCAAATAAGGGAGCTTATGTGGTAGGATTATCCGTGGAAGATATTCAGGATATTTACGAAATACGTTCTGTGTTAGAAGGATTATGCGCAAAACGTGCAGCACTCAAGGCTACACAAGAGCAGTTAGAAGAATTAGAAGAGATTCTTTACCTTACGGAATTTCATGTGAAGAAGAAACATGTGGAACAAGTTGTAGAATTAGATACTCGTTTCCATGAGGTTTTATATGAGGCATGTGCAAGTAAGATATTAGAACATGCGATGCGTGATTATCATCATTATCTGGAAAGTGTGCGCAAGGTAACGCTTGCATCAGAAAAACGTTCTGTAGAATCAAATGAAGAACACAGACAGATTCTGGAAGCATTAAAGGAACGGGATGCGAAAAAAGCGGAAAAGTATGCAAACCAACATATTTTAAATACCATTAAAAATATTGATAGCTGTGGCTGGGACAAGATTGTGAATAGCACAGAAGCAAAATAGCAGACAAACAAAAAGACAATTTGCAGGAGGATTATTATGGAAAAAATCAAAATGACAACACCATTGGTAGAAATGGACGGAGACGAAATGACCCGCATCCTTTGGAAAATGATTAAGGATGAACTGTTACTGCCTTTTATTGATCTGAAAACAGAATATTATGATTTGGGATTAGAATATCGTAACGAGACAAATGATCAGGTAACGATTGATTCCGCAAATGCAACTAAGAAATACGGAGTTGCTGTAAAGTGTGCAACAATCACACCAAATGCAGCTCGTATGAAAGAGTATGATTTAAAAGAAATGTGGAAGAGTCCAAACGGAACTATCCGTGCAATTTTAGATGGTACTGTATTTAGAGCTCCAATTACCGTAAAGGGAATTGAACCATGTGTAAAGAATTGGAAAAAGCCAATTACCATTGCACGTCATGCATATGGCGATGTATACAAAGCATCCGAAATGAAGATTCCGGGACCTGGAAAATGTGAATTAGTATATACAGCAGAAGACGGAACAGAAACAAGAGAATTGATTCACAACTTTACAGGTGCAGGTGTAGTACAGGGACAGCATAACTTGAATAATTCTATTGAAAGCTTTGCAAAGAGCTGCTTTAATTATGCATTAGATACAAAGCAGGATTTATGGTTTGCAACAAAGGATACCATTTCTAAGAAATATGACCATACTTTTAAAGATATTTTCCAAGAAATGTATGATAAAGAATATGCAGCAAAATTTGAAGCTGCCGGAATTGAATATTTCTATACCTTAATTGATGATGCGGTAGCTCGTATCATGAAAGCAGAAGGCGGATTTATCTGGGCTTGTAAGAACTATGACGGTGATGTAATGAGCGATATGGTATCAAGTGCATTTGGTTCCCTCGCTATGATGACTTCTGTATTAGTATCTCCGGGTGGATACTATGAATATGAAGCAGCTCATGGAACCGTTCAGCGTCATTACTACAAACACTTAAAGGGAGAAGAAACCTCTACTAACTCCGTAGCAACTATTTTTGCATGGACAGGAGCACTTAGAAAACGTGGAGAATTGGATAATCTTCCAGAGTTAAAAGCCTTTGCAGATAAGTTAGAAAAAGCTTGCTTAGATACTATTGAATCTGGTAAAATGACAAAAGACCTTGCACTGATTACTACATTAGAAAACCCTACTGTATTAAACAGTGAAGGATTCATTAAGGCAATTCGTGAAACATTAGAGAAGTCTTTGTAAAATATTTTATAAAGGCGGAAGAAAGAAGAGGAAAATAATATGATTTTAGCCTGCCAAAATATCAGCAAGTCCTTTGGCACAGACGAAATCATCCAACATGCATCTTTTCATGTAGAAGCATATGAAAAAGCTGCAATTGTAGGAATTAACGGAGCGGGGAAAACAACCCTGCTTCGGATTATTATGGGAGAAATTCCGGCGGATCAGGGAGAGGTAGTTCTTGCAAAAGATAAGACCATTGGTTACTTGCCGCAGAATCCTGATGTGTCTGGCAATCATACGATTTATGAAGAAGTGCTTTCTGCAAAGGAAGCACTTATTTCCATGGAAGAAAAACTTCGAGACATGGAAAGTAAGATGAATCAGTACCAAGGACAAGAATTAGAAGATTTTATGGAAAGTTATAATCGCCTGAATCATGAATTTGAACTTCAGGGAGGATATTCTTATCAAAGTGAAATTGTAGGAGTGCTCAAAGGTTTAGGATTTTCCGAAGAAGAATTTGGAAAGCATATGCAGGAGTTGTCCGGGGGACAGAGAACCAGAGTGTGCCTGGGTAAGTTATTAGTGACAAAACCGGATGTAATTTTATTAGACGAGCCAACCAACCACTTGGATATTAATTCTATTGCATGGCTAGAGACGTTTTTGCTAAATTACAAAGGAGCAGTGGTAATTGTTTCCCATGACCGTTATTTTTTAGACAAAGTGGTAAGTAAAGTCATTGAATTAGACCGTACCAAAGTATCTGCTTTTCAGGGAAATTACAGTGATTATGCGCAAAAACGTGCGCAGGTGCGTGAAGCACAGTTGAAACAGTATTATAACCAGCAGCGTGAAATCAAGCATCAGGAAGAAGTAATTGCAAAGTTAAAATCCTTCAATCGTGAGAAATCCATTAAGCGAGCAGAGAGCCGCGAGAAGATGTTAGATAAAATAGAACGTTTGGAAAAACCTACAGAAGAAAATACCGATATACACCTTCATTTAGAACCAAGAATCGTTAGTGGAAATGATGTATTATCTGTGGAGCATCTGGCAAAGGCATATCCAAATCAGCAGCTATTTTCCGATATTTCCTTTGAAATCAAGCGTGGTGAACGTGTAGCACTTATTGGAGATAACGGAACCGGAAAGACAACGATTTTAAAAATCATTAACGATATGATAGAAGCGGATGGTGGAGTTGTTAAGCTTGGAACGAACGTAAACATTGGATATTACGACCAGGAACATCAGGTACTTCATAAGGAAAAAAATCTGATGGAAGAGATTTCAGATGCCTATCCGAACCTTACCAATACGGAAATCCGAAATGTGTTAGCGGCATTTTTATTTACCGGAGACGAAGTGTTTAAGCAGATAGCAGACTTAAGTGGTGGAGAAAAAGGTCGTGTTTCTTTAGCAAAACTTATGTTGTCAGAAGCAAACTTTCTGATACTGGATGAGCCAACCAACCATTTAGATATTACATCTAAGGAAATATTAGAACAGGCATTGAACAGTTATACCGGAACGGTACTGTTTGTTTCCCATGATCGTTATTTTATTAACAAGACAGCTACGAGGATTTTAAATCTGACAGGGGAAACAATTGTCAATTATATTGGAAACTATGATTACTACATGGAAAAGTGCAAAGAACTCACTCAAATCTATGTAGGTAAAAAAGAAAATGAAGTAAAGGCCGAAACGGAAAGCAGTAATAAATTAGACTGGAAACAGCAAAAAGAAGAACAGGCAAGACTTCGAAAAATAGAAAACGAAAGAAAACGCACAGAAGAAAAGATTGAAGAATTAGAGACACATATTAGTGAGTTAGAAGAATCCTTTTCGAAAGAAGAGATAGCTACAAATTCCGCCAAACTACAAGAAGTACATGAGGAATATGCCAAATGTCAGCAGGAGTTAGAAGCACTTTATGAAAAATGGGAAACACTGATGTAAAAAAGAATGTTAATTCTTTAACACATTGACAGTCCGTGCAGGATTCATTATAATAAAGATAGTATGTGCATGGGAGAAATGCAGTTTAGGAGGAACGTCAATGGAAAAGGAAATATCACAGGCAGTAATCCGAAGAATGCCAAGGTATTACCGTTATTTAGGGGACTTGTTAGATGACGGAGTAGAACGTATTTCATCCAATGAGTTAAGTGCGAGAATGAAGGTAACTGCTTCCCAAATACGTCAGGATTTGAACAATTTTGGTGGTTTTGGACAACAGGGTTATGGCTATAATGTGAAATATTTATATGATGAAATCGGCAAGATTATGGGAATGAATCAGAAACACAACATTATTGTAATCGGTGCCGGTAATCTGGGACAGGCACTTGCAAACTATGTGAAGTTTGAAAAGAGAGGATTTGCAATTATAGGATTATTTGATGTAAATCCGGCACTGAAGGGTGTGGCTGTTCGTGGAATAAATATTCGGATGATGGATGAATTAGAGGAGTTTTTGAAACATAATCAGGTAGATATTGCAGCACTTACAATGCCAAAGACCAAGGCAAGTGAAGTGGCAAATATGCTGGTTAGTTACGGAATCAATGCTATTTGGAACTTTGCACATTTAGATTTGGAGCTTCCGGATCATGTGGTGGTGGAAAATGTTCACCTTACAGATAGCTTAATGCAGCTTTCCTACAATATTGCAAATCATGGAAAGCCAGAGGACAAGAGATAAGAAAGTGGTAAGATGGGTGGAAGAAAAACAACAAATCATGAATTTCAGACAGCACTTCAGGGGAAAAAGATACCACTGGTGATTTTAGATCCAAAGTGGCATGGACTGTTTTCAGACGATGGAAAGCCAAGAAGTATTGTAAAGTTAGAGAAGAAGGCAAACGAATATCTGAAAAAACAGGCAAGATTAAATCAAGATATCAAGGATTTGAAGAACCTGAAAGAAAAATTGATGAAAAATATCATGGCGAACATGGAAGAAACAGAAGAAGAACAGGAATCTGTCAGACTTCGTGAAGACCGTAGATTGATTTCTGAGATTAATGTGAAACTGCGTCAGGCATATGCGGATTTGGAGGAGCTTCCAAAAGAGCTAGATGCAGTAAATGAAGCATTGATGGTGGAATCCATGGAATATTGTTATGAAAAAATGCGTGCCAACGAGATAGAAAGTGAAGCAATCCGGAAATGGTTAGAAAAAACCAGAGAAGAGGTAAAGCAAAAGGCAGCACGCAGGCAGACTGTACAGGATAAGAACAGAGAGATTTATTCTTACATGCATGATATTTTCGGTGCCGACATCATAGATATTTTTGATTTGACCTATGAAAAGGAACCTACACAGAAAGAAGAGGAAGAGAGGCAGTCTTAAAAGAGAGATAAGAACTGCCTCTTTTTAGCGTTATGAGAAAATGAAGTTACGCTTAGCTCAGAAAAATGGAGGAATGCATATGCGAGTTTTGGTAAATAGTACACAAATGAAAAAATGTGACAGTAATACGATTCAACATTATGGAGTTCCTTCCCTGGTACTAATGGAACGGGCAGCTCTAGGTGTGGTGGAAGAAGTTGAAAAACAGAACCTTTCAAATAATAATATACTTGTAGTGTGTGGAAGTGGAAATAATGGTGGCGACGGATTTGCCATAGGAAGAATTTTAAGCCAAAGAGGATATAAGGTTACGTTTGTATTGGCAGGATATAAGGAAAAGGCTTCTACCGAAACAAAACAGCAGATAAAAATTTGCTTAATGTATGGGGCAAATATTCTAGATGCTATTCCGGATATGGAATACGGAGCAGTAATAGATGCGGTCTTTGGTATTGGTGTTAATAGAGAAATTCAAGGAAACTATTATAAAATCATTCAACAGATGAACCAATTGCGAGCATGGAAGGTTGCGGTAGATATTCCGTCCGGAATCCATACAGATACCGGAGAAGTTATGGGAATTGCTTTCCAAGCAGACATGACCGTTACCTTTGCCTTTGAAAAAATAGGAATTATGATATATCCGGGAGCAGCCTATGCGGGAAAAGTTGTAGTGAAGGACATCGGAATTGGAAAAGAATCGTTTTTAGAAGAAAAGTGTACAACCTATTGCCTTGAAAAAAGCGATATTTTTAAGGTACCGAAACGGTTGAACTATTCTAATAAAGGAACCTATGGAAAAGTACTGGTGGTAGCAGGTCATAAAAATATGGCTGGAGCGGCATTTTTCAGTGGAAAGTCAGCATATGCAACAGGAGCCGGACTGGTAAAAGTATATACGGAAGAAACCAATCGAACCATTATCCAGGAATTATTACCGGAAGCCGTTTTAGAAACATATGAAGCCAAAAGTGAGATAGAAAAGACATTGCTAGATAGTTTGTCCTGGGCAAGTGTAGTAGTAGCAGGACCGGGAATCGGTACGGATGAAGTATCGGAGCACATGATAAGAATTATATTGGAAAATGCCAAAGTTCCTGTGATTTTAGATGCAGATGGTCTGAATATTGTGTCTCATCATAAAGAATGGTTAAGAGAAAGAAATATGCCGTTAATTGTGACACCACATCTTGGAGAAATGGCACGATTAATCGAAAAAAGCATTTTTGACATACAAAAGCAGTTATTGCAAGTTGCAGGAGAATTTGCAAAGGAATATAATGTTATATGTGTGCTAAAAGATGCAAAAACCGTGATTGCATTGCCAGATGGAACCACATTTATCAATACCAGTGGAAATAATGGAATGGCAACGGCAGGTGCAGGAGATGTATTAACAGGAGTTATTGCAGGGTTACTTGCACAGAAAATGGAGCCAATGCAGGCTGCGCCATTGGGTGTATATTTGCATGGGACAGGCGCAGATTGGATGGTAGAAAAAACAGGTACTTATGGCATGATGGCACAAGATATCATAGAAGGTATCCGTCAGGTATTAAAGGAAATAGATAAGGAAGGAATATAAGATGAAAACATACAGTAGAGTATATGCAGAAGTCAATTTGGATGCAATTCTTTATAATATGGAGCAGATGCGCAAATTGTTGAAAGAAGATACAAAAATTATGGGAGTTATTAAGACGGACGGTTATGGACATGGAGCAGTTCCTATTGGAAGAGAATTAGAACAGCTTGATTATACTTGGGGCTATGCCACAGCAACGGTAGAAGAAGCGGAAATCCTCAGAAGAAACGGAATGGAAAAGCCGATTTTAGTATTAGGAGCAACATTTCCAGAACAGTATGAGGCTATGGCAGACCTTGGAATTCGCGTAAATTTATATTCTATAAGACAGGCAGAACAAATGGAAGCTGCTGCTGCAAAAATGAATAAAAAAATTATGGTACATGCTAAGATTGATACGGGCTTAAGCAGATTAGGATTTCAGGTAACCGAAGAGGCAGCAGACGAAATAGCACGAATTTCCCGGATGCCACATATTATAGTGGAGGGGGTTTTCACTCATTTCGCAAAGTCCGATGCAAAGGATAAGACAATGGCAAATCAGCAGATGGAAGCATTTTCTAAAATGAAGAAGATGTTAGAGGAACGTAATGTAGAAATACCAATGATACATTGTTCTAACAGTGCAGCCATTATTGACATGCCAGAAGCAAATATGAGTGTAGTTCGAGCAGGTATTAGCTTATACGGTATGTGGCCTTCAGATGAGGTAAAGAAAGAGAACATTGACCTTCAGCCGGTAATGTCATTGAGAAGCTGTATTGTGTTTTTAAAAGAGTTAGAAAAAGGCAGAACGATTAGCTATGGTGCTACTTATGAGACTACAAGAAAACAGCGAATAGCAACAGTTCCGGTAGGCTATGGAGACGGTTATCCGAGAAGCCTGTCAAATAAGGGATATGTATTGATACACGGAAAGAAAGCTCCGATTTGCGGACGTATCTGTATGGATCAGTTTATGGTAGATGTAACAGATATTCCTGAGGCACAGGAAGGCGATTTGGTAACATTGGTAGGAAAAGACCATGGAGCAGAAATCACAATGGAAGAAATCGGTGATTTATCAGGAAGATTTAACTATGAATTTGCCTGCGATTTAGGAAAGAGAATTCCAAGAGTTTATATAAAAAATGGCGAGGTAGTAGAAACCAAAGATTATTTTGGGGAATAAACTGAATACACACGAAGAAATTGGGAAGAATAGGAAATAACCTATAAAAGTTTTGGAGTGTGATAGTGTGATGACTCATAGAGGGGACATTTATTATGCAGACCTACGACCGGTGCTTGGCTCGGAGCAGGGTGGCATACGTCCGGTACTAATTATACAAAATGATATTGGAAACAGACACAGCCCAACGGTGATTTGTGCGGCAATAACGTCTAAGATGAATAAAGCAAAATTACCTACCCATGTAGAACTAGATGCATCACGGTATGATTTGGTAAAAGATTCTGTAGTATTATTGGAACAATTGCGTACCATTGATAAGCAACGTTTAAAGGATAAGGTGTGTCAGTTAGATTATGAAGTTATGAAAAAAGTAGAGAAAGCTCTGAAAATCAGTTTGGAATTATATACATAAATCTTGACTAATATTCCTTAAAATGGTATATTTCAAGTGTTTATTGTGTAAAACAGAACGAGAATACAGAAGCAAAAGGAGATAGAAAAAAGAAATGGATGACGGCGGGAGTACGGTCATAGGACTGATTATATTTTGTGTGTTACTGATAATGGATGGTATTTTTTATGGATTTCTCACTGCATTAGAAGAGGTTACAGAAAGCCAGATTCAAAAACATCAGGAAGAAGGGGATAAGCATGCAGAATGGTTGTTGCGTGTTTTAGATTCCCCATATAAAACAAGACACACGATTCAGATTATGATTACATTTGTCAGCGTGGTATTTGGTATTTATCAGGTGCGTTTATTTGGTGTATTATTAATTCAAAAATTTATTCAGGAAGGGGCTCAGATATACTGGTATTTTCTGTGTTATGCAGGAGCAGCGTTGATTGGGATTTTTATTTTTACGACAGTTGGTGTGCTTGCACCACAGAAGATAGCAGCACGACGTCCGGAAAAGTGGCTGTTTCGTCTGGCAGGATTGATGCATGGAATCATTGTTTTCTTAAAACCATGTTCTTATTTGGCAGAAAAAGTTTCTAATCTTGTAGTGCGGATATTCGGAATTGACCCGAATGCAAGTATTGATGATGTGACGGAAGAAGAAATTATTTCTATGGTAAATGAGGGACATGAGCAAGGAGCATTGCAGGCAAGTGAAGCTGAGATGATTCATAATATTTTTGAGTTTGACGATAAAGAGGCAAAGGATATTATGACACATCGCAAAAATATCGTGGCAGTGGACGGAACAATGTCTCTTTCACAGGTTCTGGAATTTATGCTGGATAAGAATAATTCCAGATTTCCGGTATACGGCGAAGATATTGATAATATTATCGGAATCATACATATCAAGGATGTAATGATACAGAGTCGTAATGAACGATACAAAAATTGGCCGGTGCAGGATATTCCGGGACTTGTGCGCGAAGCAGTATTTATTCCGGAGACCAGAAATATTAACGAGTTATTTAAAAACATGCAGTCTCAGAAAATACATATGGTAATTGTAGTAGATGAGTATGGTCAGACTGCCGGTTTAGTAGCAATGGAAGATATTTTGGAAGAAATTGTAGGAAATATTCTGGATGAATATGATGAAGAAGAAAATATGATTGTAGAGCAACCAGACGGAAGTTTTCTAATGAATGGAATGGCACCGTTTGATGAAGTCTGTAAGACGCTGGAATTGGACATGCAAGAGGATGAATACGAAACATTAAATGGGTATTTGATTGCTCTGATTGATAAGATTCCGGGAGATAATGAGCAGTTTCAAGTGGAAGACCAAGGGTGGCAGTTCCATGTAATTGCAGTAAAAAATAAAATGATTCAGACAGTAAAAGTGAAAAAACTAGAGATAGCAAATGAATCAGAAACAGAAAGAGATAGCGCAGATACTTGTCAGAATGACGAGAAAGTGGTAAAATAGCAAAGGCTCACTGTGCCAGAATGGGTGCAGAAAGAAGATTGTAATCAAGTTTCACAACGTGATTGCAGAATCATAAGAAAAGAGAAATAGAAAAGAGGAAAAAGTAATGTCAGGACATTCTAAATTTGCAAATATTAAGCATAAGAAAGAAAAAAATGATGCAGCAAAGGGAAAAATCTTTACTGTAATCGGAAGAGAAATTGCAGTTGCAGTGAAAGAAGGCGGAGCAGATCCAAATAACAACAGCAGATTGCGTGATGTTATTGCAAAAGCAAAAGCAAACAATATGCCAAACGATACCATTGAACGTGGAATTAAGAAAGCTGCCGGAGATGCAAACTCCGTAAATTACGAATATGTATCTTATGAAGGATATGGTCCTAACGGAATCGCAATTATCGTAGATGCATTGACAGACAACAAGAATCGTACTGCTGCAAATGTAAGAAGCGCATTCACAAAGGGAAATGGAAATGTAGGAACACCAGGATGTGTATCTTATATGTTTGATAAAAAAGGTCAGATTATTGTAGACAAAGAAGAGTGTGAGATGGATGCTGATGATTTAATGATGCTTGCATTAGATGCAGGAGCAGAAGATTTTTCTGATGAAGAAGATAGCTTTGAAATTATCACAGATCCAGATACTTTTAGTGAAGTACGTCAGAAATTGGAAGAAGAAGGTATTGCAATGGCATCTGCCGAAGTAACTATGATTCCACAAAACTATGTAGAACTCACAGATGAAAACGCAGTAAAATCTCTTCAGAGAACGTTAGATCTTCTTGACGAAGATGATGATGTACAGGCAGTATATCATAACTGGGATGAGTAAAATTGAATTTTAGCAATAGTAATTGAAATTTTGGAGCCGGGAATCCGGCTCCTTTTTCTATTTTATCTGTATATTTGAAAAGAAAATTGAAAAAAATATAAATAAAATAGAAAAAGGAGGAATAAATCTTGGGAGAAATGTTTTGCTTTCAATGTCAACAAACTGCACATAATACCGGATGTGAAGGAAGAGCAGGTGTGTGTGGTAAAAAATCAGATACGGCAAATTTTCAGGATGAATTGACCGGAGCATTAATTGGGCTTGCAAGAGCGGTCAGAAAGACACAGCCCACAGAAAAGACAGATGAATTAGTATTAAAAGGACTGTTTACAACTATAACAAATGTGAATTTTTATAATGATACAATTTGTGAATTAATTGACGAGGTAAATAGCATCAGAGAAAAATTATGTCCTGAGGCAGAAAATTATGATGTACAAAAGATATGGAATGATAATGAAGATATTCGTTCCTTGAAGTCACTGATTTTATTTGGAATGCGTGGAATGGCTGCTTATGCATATCATTCTTTGGCACTTGGATATAAGGATTCCCAAGTAAATGAGTTTTTTATGAGGGATTATGCGCAATTGCAGAAGAAAGTGATATGGAAAAACTTTTGGCACTTGTATTAAAGACAGGGGAAGTAAACTTTAAGTGTATGGCAATGCTGGATTCTGCCAATACGGAGACTTACGGAACTCCGGTTCCAACAGAAGTTCCCCTTACCATAGAAAAGGGACCGTTTATTGTAGTGAGTGGACATGATCTTCATGATTTGAAATTATTGTTGGAACAGACAAAGGATAAGGGAATTAATATTTATACTCATTGTGAAATGTTGCCGGCACATGGATATCCAAAATTAAAAGAATATCCTCATTTAAAAGGAAATTTCGGAACAGCGTGGCAGAGTCAGCAGTTTGAATTTCATAATATTCCGGCACCAATTCTCTTTACCACCAATTGCCTGATGCCTGTAAGACAGAGTTATTGTGACCGTGTATTTACTACGTCAATAGTTTCTTATCCAGAGTTAATCCATATTGGAGAAGATAAGGACTTTACACCTGTGATAGAAAAAGCATTGGAGTGTGGCGGATATAAGGAAGATAAACCATTAACTGGAATTAATGGCGGTTCTACCGTTATGACAGGATTTGCCCATGGAGCAGTACTAAAAAATGCGGGGAAGATTGTTGACTTGGTAAAACAGGGAAAAATAAAACATTTTTTCTTAATAGGAGGATGCGATGGTGCAGCACCGGGAAGAAGTTATTATACAGAGGTTGCCAAAAAGACGCCGATGGATACGATTATTCTTACGGCTGCATGTGGAAAGTATCGAATTAATGACCTGAATTTAGGAGAAATAGAAGGAATTCCGAGAATTTTAGATTTGGGACAGTGTAATGATTGTTATAGTGCTATTAAAATTGCATTAGCACTTGCAGATGCATTTGAATGTGATGTAAATGAATTACCACTGTCATTAGTTCTTTCCTGGTATGAACAAAAGGCGGTTTGTATTCTGTTGACACTTTTGTATCTGGGAATAAAAAATATTTTGCTGGGGCCTACATTGCCGGCATTTATATCACCAAATGTCCTGGATATTTTAGTGGAAAAATATAATATTATGCCTATTAGCACTCCAGAGGAAGATTTGCAAAAGATATTGGGAAATGTTTAATTAACAAAGACGTATTTTATGCGGAAAGCGTAGAATACGTCTTTACTTTATCATAAAAATCAGTCCAGCGAACGCTTTGCTTTGAGAAAATCTTTTCGGTGTAAGTCTTGTAACTAAAATAGACATATGCTAACATAATAATATTACTATAATTACAAAGGTGCAGATAACACCGGAGGGAGAGCATATGAAGAAATGTAAAAAAATAATTGCGATGTTGCTTGCTTTGGCAGTCTTTATGACAGGGTGTACAAATAATAGCATAACAAAGAGTCAGGATCCAAAGGAAACAACTAAAACAGAAAGTTCCAAGGAAGAGTCCAAGAAAAAAGAATCTTCAGCAGAGAAAAGTAAAAAATGTAACTATGATTTTTCTATTTATGAGGATGAAAGAGAGTTTTCGGAAAAACAATTAGCGGAACAGGAAGAATTTGAGGAATATCTAAAAGGAATATTCATAGACGAAATGTCTGACAGTACAGTGAATGCTCATTTTCTAATGGAACATCCGGAAAATTACGGAGTGGAAAAAACAGAGGTTAGTTGGGGAAAATTGCCGTACTATACGGATACCCAGAGTGCAACAGAAGAATTAAATGAGCTATTGGACAAGTTGCAAGAGTTTGACTATGATGCATTAACATATGAGCAGCAACTTATTTATGATACCTTTGAACGATATTTGGAGACTACAAAGACAGGAAATGAATATCCACTATTTTGCTCCGTATTTTCACCAATATCCGGAATACAAGGAGAATTGCCCATTATTTTCTCAGAGTATGCATTTCTTTCAAAAGAAGATATTGATGATTACATAACACTTTTGAATACCTCTTACTCTTACATAGAACAATTATGTAATTACGAGTTATATCGTATGGAAAACGGATATACTCTTACAGAAAATTCATTAGATAAGGTAATTGAACAATGCAATGAATTTATAAATGAGCAGCCGAATTGTTTGCGACCGGTATTTGAAGAAAAGTTAAATCAATTTTCAGGACTTACCGACGAAGAAAAAAATCAGTATATGGAAGCATTTGATCAAGGAATGCAACAGGCGTTGATTCCGGCATATCAACTTATGATAAATACGCTTACAGAAATCAAAGGACAAGAGCAGTCAAAATTGGGATTGTGCAATTATGAAAATGGTAGTGATTATTACGAATATTTGGTAAGGGAAAATACAGGTTCTAATCGTACCGTGGATGAATTATATATGATGATTCAAAAAGAGATGGAACGTTGTGCATTGGGAATAGCAGCTATTTATGCAAAAAATGATAATTTACAAGAAGATATGAATAGTTATGAATATCCAACAGAAGAACCGGATGAGATGCTTTCTATGCTTCAAACAGCATTGGAAGAAGATTTTCCAAAAGCAGTGAATGAGGAATATACACTGAATTATGTTCCGGAGTCATTGGAAAGCACCATGTCCCCGGCATTTTATTTGATAGCTCCTATTGATAATCCAAAGAAAAATATTATTTATATTAATCAAGGAGAAGAATATGGGAATATGGATTTGTTCCCAACGGTAGCACATGAAGGATTTCCTGGACATATGTATCAGACAGATTATTTTTATAGTTTGAATCCACATTACTTCCGTTCTATGTTGTCCTTTAATGGCTATAGTGAAGGATGGGCACAGTATATTGAGACTTGCTATGCCTATAAATATTCGGGAATGAATAGTAGTTTGGCAAAGGCTTTTGAATATAACACGTCTTGCAATTTTGCACTTTACTGTATGGTAGATATTGGTGTGAACTATTACGGATGGGATTATGATGATACGGCAGATTTCTTGTCTCAGTATGTAGGAGACGATGAAGATGTTATCTCCGAGGTATATTATACCATGATAGATGAACCGACCGTATATCTGCGGTATTATATTGGGTATTTAGAGATACTTTCTTTGAAAAAAGAAGCAAAGAAAACATTGGGTAAGGCGTTTGATATCAAAGAATTTCATAAATTTTTATTAGAAATAGGTCCATGTCAATATGATGTAATTGAAGACAGAATGCAGAGTTGGATGGAGCGGGTGACAGAATAAAATAATTGTCAGATAGTTTTTTCTAGCCTTATAGGAATAGTTGTGCTAAAATTATAATTAATGAATACATTGTCAGGAGGAGACAAGATGAGCAATTATGAAATAGAGACAAAATGTATACAGTCAGGATGGCATCCGAAAAAGGGAGAGCCACGGGTACTTCCTATTTATCAGAGTACAACTTTTAAATATGATACCAGTGATCAGATGGGAAGACTGTTTGACTTAGAAGATGAAGGATATTTCTACACCAGATTGCAAAACCCTACCAATGATGCGGTGGCACAGAAAATTTGTGAATTAGAAGGTGGAGTAGCTGCAATGCTTACCTCTTCTGGCCAGGCAGCAAATTATTACGCATTGTTTAATATTTGCGAAGCCGGAGATCATGTTGTATGTTCTTCTACCGTATACGGTGGAACATTTAACCTGTATGGTGCAACAATGAAAAAACAAGGAATTGATTGTACCTTTATTGATCCGGATGCATCAGAAGAAGAGATAGACAAGGCATTTCGTCCAAATACAAAAGCATTATTTGCAGAAACAATTGCAAATCCTGCATTAGTAGTGTTGGATATTGAAAAATTTGCTAAGTTAGCCCATGATCATGGAGTGCCATTAATTGTAGACAATACTTTTGCAACACCAATTAACTGTCGTCCGTTTGAGTGGGGAGCAGATATTGTAACTCATTCTACCACAAAATATATGGACGGACATGCAATGTGTGTAGGCGGATGTATTGTGGACAGTGGAAATTTTGATTGGGAGGCACATGCAGATAAGTTTCCGGGATTAACACAGCCGGACCCAACATATCATGGAATTGCTTACACCAAGAAGTTTGGAAAAGGTGCGTACATAACAAAAGCAACAGCACAGTTGATGAGAGATTTGGGTTCCATACCTTCTCCAATGAATTCATTCCTGTTAAATGTTGGTTTAGAAACCTTACATTTGCGCGTTCCAAGACATTGTGAAAACGCTCAGAAAGTAGCAGAATTTTTAAATAGTAATGAAAAAGTAGCATGGGTAAATTATGCCGGACTTCCGGATAATAAGTATCACGCATTAGCACAAAAATATATGCCAAACGGAACCTGTGGTGTTATTTCCTTTGGATTAAAAGGTGGAAGAGATGTATCTGTAGGGTTTATGGATAAATTAAAAATGATAGCTATTGTAACCCATGTGGCAGATGCAAGAACCTGTGTACTTCATCCGGCAAGCCATACACATAGACAGATGACAGATGAACAATTGATTGAAGCAGGTGTAGCACCTGATTTAATACGTCTTTCCGTGGGGATCGAAAATGCAAATGATATTATAGCAGATTTAAAACAGGCATTAGAAACCATATAAGATAATGATATGGAGGGTTTGATATGAGAAAAATTCTTTTTGCAGCATCAGAATGTGTACCATTTATTAAAACAGGCGGACTTGCAGATGTATGCGGTGCATTGCCTAAGGAGTTTGATAAAAAAGAATGGGATATCCGAGTTGTTATTCCGAATTATACATGTATACCGGAAAAGTGGAGAGACAAATTTCAGTATGTCACACACTTTTATATGAGTTGTGGAAGCTATATTCAAAATGAGTATGTAGGAGTTTTACAATACGAAATGGATGGTATTACATACTATTTCATTGACAATCGTCATTATTTTGAATGTTTTGCACCATATGGTGATATTCGTTTTGGCATTGAAAAGTTTATTTTCTTTGATAAGGCAGTATTGTCCATGCTTCCTTTAATCGGTTTTCAGCCGGACATTATTCATTGCCATGACTGGGAAACAGGATTTATTCCGGTATATTTAAAAAATGAATTTCAAGGCGATATGTTCTTCTGGGGAATGAAGTCTATTATAACCATTCACAATCTGAAGTTCCAAGGGGTGTGGGATGCGAAAACAGTGAGAGGATTAACAGGATTTCAGGCAGAATTATTTACCCCGGATAAATTGGAATTTAAGAAAGATGCCAATATGTTAAAGGGTGGCTTAGTATATGCTGATTATATCACAACAGTAAGTGATACTTATGCCAAGGAGATTCAAACGGATTATTATGGAGAAGGTTTGAATGGATTGTTATCAGCAAGACACATGGATATGCAGGGAATTGTGAATGGTATTGATTATGAGACCTATAATCCTGAAACAGACAAGAAGATTTATGCTAATTATAATGCCGATAATTTCCGTAAAAAGAAGAGTATCAATAAAACAAAATTACAGGAAGAGTTGGGATTGGCAGTAGATAAGAAACGGTACATGATAGGGTTGATTTCCAGATTGACGGATCAAAAAGGTCTGGATTTAATAGACTATGTGATGGAACGTTTGGTAGATGATTATACACAGCTTGTTGTAATTGGAACGGGAGAAGCGCAGTATGAAAATATGTTTCGACATTTCGCCTGGAAGTACCCGGATCGAATTTCTGCCAATATTTGCTATTCCGACGATTTGGCGCATAAGCTATATGCGGCAGCAGATGCATTTTTAATGCCATCCCGATTTGAACCTTGCGGACTTACGCAAATGATTTCTTTCCGCTATGGTACATTACCGATTGTGCGTGAAACAGGAGGTTTAAAGGATACCGTACAGCCGTTTAATGAATATGAAAATACCGGAGACGGATTTTCTTTTACCAATTATAATGGTGAAGAAATGTTAAATATCATCAATTATTCGAAACATATTTACTTTGATAGAAAACGTCAGTGGAATCAGATGGTAGACCGGGCAATGGCAAATGACTATTCATGGAATGCTTCAAAATTCCGTTATGAAGGATTGTATAAATACCTTATGGGCGAATGTTAATAGACCAAAAGTGAGCGTGTTTGGATAATTTTTAGAAAACTTCCCATACTATGTGAAAAAGGCTTTGGCTTAAAACATAGAAAGGGAAGTTTTTTATGGAAGGAAATTTAAAGCAACAGGAAAAAGAAAAGAATGAGAATGAAGAAATTAAAGAAATGGGACAACTTACCTTAGAACAAGGGAAGGAAAAACATAAAATCCATTTATTATCTATTATAGGAGAAATTGAAGGACATGAGGTCTTGTCCGCAAATACAAAAGCAACCAAGTATGAACATGTACTGCCAAAACTTGCGTCGATTGAAGATGATGACACCATTGATGGAGTAATGATGATTATTAATACAGTAGGCGGAGATGTGGAATCAGGACTTGCAATTGCGGAAATGATAAGTTCCTTAAGTAAGCCTACGGTATCGTTAGTGCTAGGTGGAAGTCATTCCATTGGTGTTCCGTTAGCAGTATCTACGGACTATTCTTATATTGTGCCTACCGGAACAATGGTGATACATCCGGTTCGGTTGAATGGACTTGTCATTGGAGCACCTCAGACATATGATTATTTTCAACAGATGCAGGATAGAATTACAGGATTTATTGCAGACCACTGTTTCGCAACACAAAGCAGGTTAGAACAAATGATGTTAAATACCGGAATGTTGACCAAGGATCTTGGAACTATTTTAGTAGGAAGTCAGGCTGTTGCGGAGGGAATTATCAATGAAGTGGGAGGAATTGCGGAAGCAATGAAGAAACTTCACCAGATGATAGAAGAAAAAAGGGATAATGACATTTTAGAATAAGTATGGTAAGATAATACGGATAGGGCAGAGAACAGCTCTGCCCATAAATGAAAGAGTAGAATTTAGGAGGAAGTAAAATGGCAGCAAAGCCTAAAAATAAATCTGCCAGAGGAGGCACAAAACGAAAGACATCCGGGCAGAAGCGAAAGAAGAATATGAAACAGCAGCAGGAGTTTCAGGATGAAGTTATTCTGCTTTCTGTATTAGCAGTGTCTATTCTTCTTTTTATCAGTAACTTTGGATTTGGAGGTTTTGTAGGTGAGAGGGTAAGTTCCTTCTTTTTTGGTGTATTCGGATTAATGTCATACATATTTCCAATTGCACTATTTGTGGGAACAGCTTTTTTTATGTCAAATCGTAAAAATACTGTTGCAGTAGTGAAAATTGTTGCTGGTGTATTGTTTATTTTATTTTTAAGTCTATTTGTAGAACTGGTTGTAGATGCTTCGGGAGCATATTCTATCAAAGCAGGCTATGAATATGCAAAGGACAATAAAAACGGTGGCGGAGCCATTGGAGGACTTTTAGCAGGAGTTTTATGCCCGGCTATTGGAAAAATAGGAACATATGTGGTAGATATTATTGTTCTGATTATTTCCATGGTGCTTTTGACAGAACGTTCCTTCTTAGGTGGGGTGAAAAAAGGAAGTAAAAAGGTCTACGATACTGCCAGAGAAGATGCAGTAAGACGTAGAGAAATAAAAGAACAACGACGTGAAGAACGAGAAAAACGTCGTATGGATAAAAAAGTAGAAGGCGTTTCCGTTGATACAAAAGTGGTACCACCGGATGTTAAAAATTCTGATAACATCAGCGAATTGACAGCACCTCCGGTAGAAGAAAAGGAAGAAGTATTTTCTCCACAGGTAAGGGACAAGCTCTTTTCACCAGAAGAAACGGTTATGCCAGTAGAAAACGTAATGGCAGTAGAACCGGAGCCTGAGGTGATATCGGAACTAGAAGAAGTGATATCGGAGCCTGTGGTAGTGGAAAAAGTACATAAGAAACCAAAACAGCCAAAGCAGGAAAAAACGACAATCGAAGAAAATGTGGCGGAAATAGAACAGGAAATGGAGCAGATGCAACCGGCAGTTCCAGAAAAGACAGGACAAAATTATATGTTCCCGCCAGTATCTTTACTTACAAAAGGTGAAAATGTACAGGGTGATTCTAAAAAACATTTACAAGAAACAGCAATGAAATTACAACAGACATTGAAAACTTTTGGCGTAAATGTTACTATTACGGATGTAAGTTGTGGACCGAGTGTTACACGTTATGAACTTCAGCCGGAAATGGGTGTTAAAGTAAGTAAGATAGTAAATTTGGCAGATGATATTAAGCTGAATTTAGCAGCAGCAGATATTCGTATTGAGGCACCAATACCGGGAAAAGCAGCTGTTGGAATAGAAGTACCAAATAAGGAAAATGTAATGGTACGTTTCAGGGATATGATAGAAGCACCTGAATTTAAGAATCATAAGTCTAATATTTGTTTTACAGCCGGAAAAGACATTGGTGGTCAGGTAGTGGTAGCGGATATTGCAAAGATGCCTCATTTGTTGATTGCAGGTGCTACCGGTTCCGGTAAGTCAGTGTGTATCAATACGATTATTATGAGTATTTTATATAAGGCAAATCCGGAAGATGTAAAGCTTATTTTGATTGATCCAAAGGTAGTTGAGTTAAGTGTATACAATGGAATTCCACATCTGTTTATTCCGGTAGTAACAGACCCGAAAAAGGCAGCAGGAGCATTACATTGGGCAGTTGCGGAAATGACGGAGCGATATCAGAAGTTTGCAGAATATCAGGTACGAGATTTAAAAGGATATAATCAAAAGGTAGAGGCAATCAAAGATATACCGGATGAGACAAAACCGCAGAAATTACCACAGATTGTCATTGTAGTAGACGAGTTGGCAGACCTTATGATGGTTGCACCTGGGGATGTGGAAGATGCAATTTGTCGTTTGGCACAGCTGGCAAGAGCCTGTGGAATTCATTTGATTATTGCAACACAGCGACCATCGGTAGATGTTATTACAGGATTGATTAAGGCAAATATGCCGTCAAGAATCGCTTTTTCCGTTTCATCAGGTGTTGATTCCAGAACAATTCTGGATATGAATGGAGCAGAAAAATTACTGGGAAACGGTGATATGTTATTCTATCCACAAGGATATCAGAAGCCCCTTCGTGTTCAGGGACCATTTGTGTCAGATAGTGAGGTAGAAGCAGTAGTTGATTTCTTGAAAAAGCAAAGTACAGTAGTATATAATACAGAAATAGAGGAGAAAATGAACAGTGTTTCTGTTGGAAGCGGTTCTGGTGTTGGAGGTGCCGGAAGTGCAGATGAGAGAGATGCCTATTTTGTAGAAGCAGGAAAATTTGTAATAGAAAAAGATAAAGGTTCTATAGGAATGTTGCAGCGTATGTTTAAGATTGGATTTAACCGGGCAGCCCGTATTATGGATCAGTTAGAAGAAGCTGGTGTTGTTGGACCAGAAGAAGGTACTAAGCCTAGAAAGATTCTGATGTCTATGTCAGAATTTGAGGAATATATTGAAGAATACGTTTAAAAACAAGACGGAAGAATAAGTCGAGGAGGATGAAAAATGAAAACAGACATTCAGATTGCACAGGAAGCAGAAATGATACATATCAAGGATGTGGCAGCACAGCTTGATGTTAAGGAAGATGATTTGGAGATGTACGGAAAGTACAAAGCCAAATTGTCAGATGATTTAATGAAAAGAATAGAAAAGAATCCAGATGGAAAATTAATTCTTGTAACAGCCATCAACCCTACTCCGGCAGGAGAAGGAAAGACAACCGTAAGTGTAGGCTTAGGTCAGGCATTTGGAAGACTTGGAAAAAAAGCAGTAATAGCATTAAGAGAGCCATCTTTAGGACCTTGCTTCGGAATTAAAGGTGGAGCAGCAGGCGGTGGATATTCTCAGGTAGTACCAATGGAAGATTTAAATCTTCATTTTACAGGAGATTTTCATGCAATCACTTCTGCAAATAACTTATTAGCAGCATTATTAGATAACCATATTCAGCAGGGAAATGATCTTGGAATCGATCCAAGACAGGTAGTATGGAAACGTTGTCTGGATATGAATGACCGTTCTCTTCGTAATATTGTAATCGGTCTTGGTAGAAAAGTAGATGGTATGGTAAGAGAAGATCATTTTGTAATTACAGTAGCATCTGAAATTATGGCAGTATTATGTCTGGCAAATGATATGGCAGATTTGAAGAAGCGTTTAGGTCGCATGATTGTGGCATATACATTTGATGGAAAACCGGTAACAGCAGATGATTTAAAAGCTACAGGTTCTATGGCAGCACTTTTAAAGGATGCTATAAAACCCAATATGGTTCAAACCTTAGAGCATACACCGGCAATTGTACATGGTGGACCATTTGCCAATATTGCACATGGATGTAACAGTGTACGCGCTACTAAGATGGGATTAAAACTTGCTGATTATGTTATCACTGAGGCAGGATTTGGTGCAGATCTTGGTGCAGAGAAGTTTATGGATATTAAGTGCCGTATGTCAGGTTTGAAGCCGGATGCAGTTGTTTTGGTAGCAACAGTCCGTGCGTTAAAATATAATGGTGGTGTACCAAAGGCAGAGCTTTCCGAAGAAAATCTGGATGCATTGAAAAAGGGTATTGTAAATCTTGAAAAACATATTGAAAATTTACAGAAGTTCGGAGTGCCGGTTGTTGTAACATTAAACTCTTTTATTACAGATACCAAAGCAGAAACAGATTATATTGAACAGTTCTGTAAAGAAAGAGGCTGTGAGTTCGCACTTTCTGAAGTATGGGAAAAAGGTGGCGAAGGTGGAGTCGCTTTAGCAGAAAAAGTCTTAGATACATTAGAAAATAAAGAAAATAACTTTAAACCACTTTATGCAGACGAATTACCTTTGAAAGATAAAATTGAAACCATTGCAAAGGAAATTTATGGAGCAGATGGTGTTACTTATGCACCGGCAGCATTAAAAGAATTAAAGAGAATTGAAGAACTTGGTATGGGTAATTTCCCAGTATGTATGGCAAAGACACAGTATTCCCTTTCTGATGACCAGACAAAATTAGGACGTCCAACCGGATTTGATATCAATGTTAGAGAAGTATATGTTTCTGCTGGAGCAGGATTTGTAGTAGTAGTAACAGGTGCAATTATGACAATGCCAGGTTTACCAAAGAATCCGGCAGCTTATAATATTGACGTAGATGATAATGGTGTTATTACCGGATTATTCTAGGCGATATATGATAGAAAGGAGACACCATGGCAAAGTTAATTGATGGAAAGAAAATATCACAGGAAATCAAAGATGAATTAAAAGAAAAAGTGGTTGCATTAAAGGCAGAAGGAAAAACAGGGGCACTAGCAGTAATTCAGGTGGGAGAAGACCCTGCTTCCAGCGTTTATGTACGCAATAAGAAAAATGCATGTGCGTATATCGGAATTGAATCTTTGGCATATGAATTACCGGAAAGTACAACGGAAGAAGAACTTTTGAAGTTGATTGAAGAATTAAATGAAAAGGAGAAAGTGCGCGGGATATTAGTGCAGCTTCCGCTTCCTTCTCACATTTGCGAAGACAAAGTGATACAGGCAATCAGTCCAGAAAAGGACGTAGATGGATTCCATCCACAGAGTGTTGGAGCCATGACAATTGGAGAGAAAAGCTTTTTGTCCTGTACTCCGTCAGGTATCATACAGTTATTAAAGCGTTCCGGCGTAGAGATAGAAGGAAAACATTGTGTAGTAATTGGAAGAAGTAATATTGTAGGAAAGCCAATGGCGCTTTTGATGTTGCGTGAAAATGCTACTGTAACCATTGCACATTCCAGAACAAAGAATTTGCCGGAGTTATGCAAACAGGCAGATATTTTGATTGTTGCAATTGGAAAGCCAAGATTTATCGGCGCAGAATATGTAAAAGAGGGCGCAGTTGTTATTGATGTTGGAATTCATCGAGATGAAAACAACAAGCTTTGCGGTGATGTGAAGTTTGACGAAGTTGAGCCGATTGCATCTGCTATTACACCGGTTCCGGGAGGCGTAGGTCCAATGACAATTGCAATGCTAATGTCTAACTGTGTACAGAGTATAGAAGAGAAAAGACGATGAAGTGCGCAAAATGTGGGGCAGAATTAAAGGTAGGATGTATTTATTGTTCTGTTTGTGGGCAAGAGGCGCAGATTGTACCGGATTATAATTTGCTGGAAGATGATTTGCTGAAAGAACTTTTAAATGAAGAAAAAAAGCAAAACAGTGCAAACCAACAGAAAAAGTCAGCGGATGAAAAAAAGAATCAGGTACCGCATAAAAAGAAGAAAAAGAGCAAAGCACCAATAATTGCAGGCGCTATCGGTGCGATAATTGTATTAATAATTTTGATTGTTTTATTGGTAAAGCACAATCACAATAATTCCTATGATTATCAGTTTCAAAAGGCTGAAGAACATGTACAGTATAAGGAATATGCCGAAGCTCAAAAGTATTTGGAACGTGCGGTGGAATTAAAGTCAGATAGTATAGAAGCATTATTGTTATTGGGTGATGTGTACCATGCAGAGGATGAAACGGATGATGCAGTTGGTACATTTCAAAAGGTGATTGAATTAGAGCCGGATAATGAAAAGGCATATCAAAGTCTGATTGATATCTATGCTCAGTTACAGGATTATGATGCGATTGCCAAACTTTCTAAACAAACCAAGGACAGCAATATTTTAGATTTGTTTTCTGATTATTTGGTAACAGCACCAAAGATTTCGGAGGAAGATTATGATGAAGAGAAAGGATTAGAGATTACATCGCAATCCGGAGTGACTACTTACTATACATTAGATGGTTCTGATCCGAAAGAGGGAAAGAAATACGAAGAACCAATCTTTTTAGAGGAAGGAACCACTGTCATAAGAGCAATCTCAGAAAATGAGTTGGGCATTTATAGTGAGGAAACAAAAGCTGCTTATAAAGTGGAGTTTGAACCGCCGGAAGCACCAAAAGTTACACCTGATGGTGGAAGAATTACGGTAGCACAGCAGATAACGGTAGATGTTCCAGAAGGTTGCAAGGCATATTATACTTGGGATGGAACAGACCCAACAGCCAATTCAGAAGAGTATGTAGGACCTTTGGAAATACCGGAAGGAAACAATATTTTTTCTGTGATTTTGGTAGATAAAAGAGACCGTTGGTCGGATGTCACGAAATGTAATTTTATTTATACACCGTGATACAAAAGTTAGGAAATAATATTTGTAGGATTCAAAAGCTCTCATCACAAAAGTGATGAGAGTTAATTGCAAAAAAAGTGCACTTGAAAAACAAGTTTTTCAGATGCAATTTTTCTGCAATAATCCGTACCGCTATGCGGTACAAACTTTTGAATCTTATATAAATCATCTGTAAAATATGTTGCACATTGTGAAAGGAAATCTTTATGGAAAATTATCAATTAGGAAAGAGCAACTGGCGAACACCGGAACAGGGGCTGGAAAAAGAGTGGCTGCTGGTAAATGGAATTGGAGGATATTCTAATTGCAGTGTAACGGGAGAATTAACAAGAAGTCATTCCGGATATTTGGTGGCAGCAATGAATCCACCGGTAGAAAGAATGCTGATTTTAAGCAAAACTCAGGAACGCATTGATATAGGAAATCATACCATTGATTTGGCATGTCAACGTTATCTTGGGAAAGAAAAAAATGGATGTTGCTACTTGGAACATTTTTCTTTGGAGGCAGTACCACAGTATTTGTATCAGGTTGAGGATGTTTTCTTAAAGAAGACAATTGCAATGGTACGGGGTGAAAATACGGTAGCAGTCTGCTATGAAGTAGAAAATGGAATGGAACCGGCAACTTTGCATATAACACCATTGTTTAATGTGCGAGAAGCGGCAAATATGGCGGATAAGTCTGCAATTTCTTATAAAAAGAGTATTGAAAAAAATGTACTTACATTAGAAGCAGAAAAATATTCAGATATTCAGGTGAATTTTTATACATCAGAAGGCAGATATGTAGACAGAAGTACTTATCCTACTTCTATGGCAGCACCAACTTTCGTGGTAGAGGAAGATTTGTGCTATACCATCGATGTACGAACAGGAAGTCATAGTTTGGATAGTCATTATACGCCGTATGATATTGATATAGAATTAAAACCATTTGAAAAGAAAAAGTTTTATATGGTTTGTTCTGTAGAAAAAGTAGATATAACAAAAAAAGATGGCTTTCAGATTGTAGAAGATTATAAAAAAGCCATTTTAGAGTGTATGAATCAATCAGTTGTACAGGATGATTTCGCAAGAAAGCTCACTTGGGCAGCAGATAGTTTTCTTGCAGTACGCAATTCTACCGGATTAAAAACAATTTTAGCCGGATTTCCATGGTTTACAGATTGGGGAAGAGATACCATGATTGCATTTCATGGTTTGACCCTTTGTACCGGTAGACTTCAGGATGCACGAGATGTATTAGAGTCATTTTCAAGATATGTAAAGAATGGATTGATTCCCAATGTTTTTCCGAATAAAGCGGGAGAAGAACCAATGTATAATACCATGGATGCATCCATGTGGTACTTTTATGCAGTAGACCGATACCTCACTTATGACAGTTCTGAAGAAGGAAAGACGTTTGTAAAAGAAAAAATATTCCCGTATTTGAAGGAAATAGTAGAAGCATATAAAAACGGAACAGATTTTTCTATTCACATGGATGAAGATGGATTGGTGACAGGAGGCTCTGACTTAGACCAAATTACATGGATGGATGTAAGAGTGGGAGAATGGGTAGTGACACCAAGACACGGAAAGCCAGTAGAAATCAATGCGCTATGGTATAATGCGTTAAAGGTGATGGAACATTTATGTGAAATTTTTAACGAAGATGGCAGTCAATATGGAGACTTGAGTGAAAAGGTAAAAGAAAGCTTTTGTAAAAAGTTTTGGAATGAAAAAACAGGCTGCCTTTTCGATGTCGTAGATGAAAATGATGGAAAAATACGACCAAATCAGTTATGGGCAGTTTCACTTCCATATACGATGTTAACAAAGGAACAGGAAAAGAGTATCGTAAATGTATGTAAGAAATATTTGTATACTTCATACGGTATGCGTTCCCTTTCTTGGGCAGATGCTGAATATCAACCGGTCTATATAGGCGAATGCATCAAACGCGATGCAGCTTATCATATGGGAACTGTTTGGGCATATCCAATTGGCGCATATCTGACAGCTTATTGTAAGGCACATGATTACGCTAAGGAAGCAGTATTGGAAGTCAAGAAGATGTGTGAATTGTTTTTAGATCATATGGAAGATGGATGTCTTAATGGAATTGCAGAAATTTTCGATGGGGATTTTCCATGTACGTCTCGTGGATGCTTTTCACAGGCATGGAGCGTTGGTGAAGTGTTGAGAGTATATACAGAAGATGTAATGGAAAATTTATAAGAAAAATGATGAAATACGAACATGGTATTTTCTATGATAGCAAAAAGGACTCAGAAAGGTGATAATTACTTTTCTGAGTCCTTTTGAAATGAAACAACATTCGTTGAATTATTATTCTTTTACAAATTCTACAAAACCTTCGCCCATTTTAGCAATGCGGGCAAGAGAATAAACTTCAATACCTTGCTGGGTGAGTTTATCGTGTCCGGGTTCAAAGGATTTTTCAACTAAAATACCGATACCTGCAATAGTAGCATGTGATTTACGGATTAATCGAACAGCTCCGGTAGCCGCTTCACCATTAGCAAGAAAATCATCAATAATTAAAACGTGGTCTTCTTCGGAAATATATTTCTGGGAAAGTGTTAATTCGTAGTTTGTTCCCTTAGTATAGGAAGTAACAACAGTCTGATAACAATCTTGGTTTAAGATTTTAGAAGGTTGCTTTTTTAAAATAACAAGAGGAACATTTAGAGCCAGAGCTGTCATGAGAGCCGGACTGATACCGGAACTTTCAATGGTAGCTACTTTTGTAATACCTTTTCCACTAAAATGTGATGCAAATTCTTTTCCTAGTTCTTGCATCAGTTCGGGGTCAACCTGATGATTGATAAAACTATCAACCTTTAAAATGTGTTCGTTAACGGCAACACCGTCAGAAAGAATTTTGTCTTCTAATAACTTCATAATAACCCACCTCGCAACATTATTTGTATAAAGATAGTATAACAGAATTTTCTAATCAGGGAAATACATCTGGTAAATTTTTTCTGTCATATATTCTAAAAAGTTTTCTTCCAATGTAGGAAATGCCTCTTTCATAAGGCGATTGATATTTTCGGAGCGTAAAAAGTACAATTGTTCTAAAGAAATGTCATCCGTATCCATGCCATTGGAAATAGCATCCGCAGAATAGTTATTTTCAAACCATTGTTTTATCTGAATGATGGTACATTCTTCATCATTTTTGGCAGAAGCTAAGGATTTCATTTCTCGAAAGGAACGAATTCCAACGAATAGAAAGAAGATAAAAAGAATTCCCAAAACAACAGTAAACATACACTGTGTAAAAAAGGAAAATGAAATTGGCAGGATGCCAATCCAAAGTAGTATCAGCAGAACAATACCAAGACATCCAATAATCAGAAACGTATATGCAGTGCTTTTTACATCTTCATATTTTTTACCAATTTCTACATAAGCATGTGAGGCTTCTGAAAGTAAAAAAGATGAGTCTTGTTTGGTTGTATCATTCAAATTGTAATCAGAACTCATGATAAATATACCTCGTTTCATAAAAAGATAGATAAATTATAAAATAAATGACTGATTAATACAACCGGAATGTGCTATAATAACGTCTGTTAGTAGTTTCGCGAGCTGGAAAAGCGAAGAAACTGCGGTATTATCAAAGAAAGAATCAAGTCTATGGAGCAAATAGAAAATGAAAATAACAGTTTTAACAGTTGGTAAAGTAAAGGAAAAATTTTACAGACAGGCAATTGAAGAATTTCAGAAAAGGTTAAGCCGATATTGCAAGCTGGAAATAATAGAAGTTCCAGACGAAAAAACACTGGATCATGCCAGTGAAACAGAGGAACGTCTTATTAAGGAAAAAGAAGGTCAACGTATTTTAAAATATATCAAGGAAGATGCATGGGTATGTGCTCTTGCAATAGAAGGAAAAATGTTGGATTCTGTGGAATTGTCCGAAAAACTGGAACAAATGGGAATTGGTGGAGTAAGCCATATGATATTTGTGATTGGCGGTTCACTCGGTTTGGCAGATGAAGTGTTAAAAAGTGCAGATTTTAAACTGAGTTTTTCTAAGATGACATTTCCACATCAGTTGATGAGGGTGATTTTGCTGGAACAAATTTATCGTGCATATCGAATTATGCAGGGAGAGCCGTATCATAAGTAAGAATTATAAGAAAGAATAAATACAAAAAAGTTCCAGATAATCCAGTGATTTCCAGTATCTTTAAACATACCTCTGTGTTATGCTATCTCTTGTAACAAAAAAGAAATCATTACGAAATAGTTTTGTAATAATTAAAACAGGAGGTTTACATAATAAAAACATCATTATTGGCATGCATTACAGCAGTGGGGATTGCGGGATGTACTGTTTTACCCGTACAGGCAGCAGAGGAAAGTGCTATTTCCTGGGAGTTAGGAAATGGAAAAGGTTATATTGTGGCAGGTGAACAGGTATGTAGCCCGGAAGAAATAAAGGAACTTTTAAAAGAACTGTGTAATTGTTTCCCTAATATTGATATTCCGGACAACAATCAGCCGGGGGATGATATAGAGGCACCGGACAACAATCAACCGGGGAATGATACAGAGACACCGGACAACAATCAACCGGGAACTGATACAGAGACACCGGACAACAATCAACCGGGGAATGATACAGAGACACCAGCTTTTTCTTATGCAGAACAGGTGGTAAAACTGGTGAATGAAGAACGGGCAAAAGTAGGAGCAGGAGCACTTACTTTAGATAAGGAAATAGAAGCAGCGGCGTTAGCCAGAGCAAAAGAAATAGAAACATCTTTTTCCCATACCAGACCAGATGGAAGAAACTTTAGCACTGCATTAACAGATGCAGGAATTACATTCCGCAGTTCAGGAGAGAATATTGCATGGGGACAGCGTTCACCAGAAGAAGTAGTTAAGGCTTGGATGAATAGCGAAGGACATAGAGCCAATATCTTGAATACAAACTTCACAAAAATTGGAGTAGGATATTATCAGAACGGCGCAGGAAGAAATTATTGGAGCCAGTTGTTTACGAATTAGATAGTATTTTGTTGAGTATTTACAAAGGACTTTATCATAGAGATAAGGTCCTTTTTGTCCTTTTTGTATGAGGTTTCAATTGCCTTTTTAAAGTTAGTATGATACTATGAAATCAAGCAATGAATTCAAAAAATATCTAAAGCAGTAATTCTGAAGTAATATTCTTAACCGCGAGGTTGTCAAAATGAACTCTTTGCTTAATTACCAGAAATAATCAGGCAGGGAGGTTGATGCATCTTCCTGCAAAGTGAAAAAGAAAGGAAGTATGTGAATGACAAAGGAGAATTTAGTAGGTGTATTACCAGAGGAGTATGAGTTTAATCTCAGTGATTTTGCACTTTTTCTGTCTGTAATGAAGAATAAGGAAGCATATGAGAGCACGTTAAGTATTATTTTAGATGAAGTTGATTTAGAACTTACAGATGTAAAGGTGGAACAGGTTGTACTTAATAAAAGTGGAAAAGAGCAATTCGATTAGATGCGTGGGCATTAGATAAAAATAATCGTCAGATTAATACGGAAATGCAGAATGATACGAAGCATGATGATGTGAGAAAACGTTCACGATATTATCAAGGATTGTTGGATTCTCCCATCTTAAAATCAGGGGAACAAACCTTATACAAAAATCTTCCATCTACAATTATTATTTTTATCACTCAAGAAGATATTTTCAAGAAAGATATTGCAAAGTATACTTTTACAGAACAATGTGAAGAAATACCAGGATTGCATTTAGAAGATGGTACAGAAAAGATATTTTTAAATATGAGTAGTAAAAATGGAAAGCCAGAGTTAATCAGCTTGTTACAATATATGAAAGAAACGCGATTGGATAATCCTGAAATTTTGATAAAGGATAGACGAATTTTAAAACTGGATTCCATTGTAAATGAGGTAAAACAGTCAGAAGAATGGGAGGCTGTCAAAATGAATATATTAGAAATAGGAATTGAACAAGGGAAAATAGAAGGTGTAATATTAGCATATCGTGACATGAAACTTTCTGATGATGAAATTATGTTAAAATTAGTAGAAAATTTTGGTTTAACTCCAGAACAAGCAAAGAAAATATTGGAAAAGAATATATAGAAGATCCTTTTTGTGAAAAAGGGGTTGAAGTATAAATTACCTTCTGTAGAATATAGGTATCGGGTACTCGATGAGAAAATTTTAGGAGGTTCAAGATGAACGATATTAAAGTATTTTCCATCGGAAAGATTGTAAATGAAGAAGTAAATGTAAAAGTGGTCATTAAACCAAAATATGCAGAAGGGCTAAAAGGACTTGAAGGATATAGTCATGTGCAGATTTAATGTGGCTTCGCAGAGAATACTTGAGAAGTGTGGTTATACAAAGGAAGGATTTATCAGACAAGGAAAAATGATTAATACATGGTGTGACTATTATGTATATGGCATTTTGGATTCTGATTATTCCGAAAGAAAATAAAATTGCTATTTTAGGTATAAAAAGCCGACAACTTATAGTTGGAAAAACAGGACTTTATCTTAATGGGAGATAAGTCCTGTTTTTCTGTACAAGAAATCTGGTTTGCGTTATAATGAAAAGAACATTATAAGCGGTACAGAGTGTAAGGAACGTTTTACCTAATGGAGAAATACGAAGAATGAAGCATTTGATTCGATTAAGTGATTATAGTAAGGAAGATATAAAAGAAATTTTTAACATTGCAGACCAATTAAAACAGGGAAAATATCAAGAGTTTTTAAAAGGGAAAACAATTGTGATGTTTTTTCCAGAATCCAGTATTCGTACAAGGGTGACTTTTGAAAAAGGAATTTATTTGCTGGGAGGACAGTCAATTCTTTTTTCACCGGAAACTTTAAACAAAAAAGTATTCCCTATCTAAAATTAGAGAAGATTTTATAAAAGACAGATATTTGTTTGTAGGTGCCAATGGGAATATCGGATTGGCATGGAAAGAAGCATCAGAAGTTATGGGATTTTCGTTAGAACAATGTTGCCCATATGGATATGAAATGCCGGAAACTACAGTTTTACATAATTTAGACAAAGCTATTTGGGATAAGGATATTATATGTACTGACTCTTTGGGCAGGGATGAATTAAAAGATTTTGCAGATTATCAAGTAACTTATCAGCGCATGGAACATGCCAACAAGAATGCCATATTAAATCCATGTCCGCCTTTTTATCGGGGAGAAGAAATATCGGAAGATGCAATTGAGAGTAAATACTTTGTGGGGTATGAATTCAAGAAAAGTTTATTAGAAATACAACAAGCAGTTCTTATTTTTAATATGATGTCATAGGAAAGAGGTAAATAAAATGCGAATGTATGATTTGATTAACAAAAAGAAAAAGGGCGAAGCCTTAACAAAAGAAGAAATTGAATTTATGATTACAGGATTTACCAATGGAGAAATTCCAGACTACCAGATGTCAGCCATGATGATGGCGATTTGTTTTCAGGGAATGAATGATGAAGAAACTCTCAATCTTACCCTTGCCATGAGAGATAGTGGCGATGTATTGGACTTATCTGCTATTGAGGGAATCAAGGTAGATAAGCACAGTACTGGCGGAGTTGGAGACAAAACATCCCTTGTGTTAGCACCAATGGTGGCTGCACTTGGGATTCCGGTTGCCAAAATGTCCGGAAGAGGACTTGGACACACAGGAGGTACGATTGATAAGTTAGAATGTTTTCCGGGATTTTCCACCAGTCTTACAGAAGAGCAATTCTACCAAAATGTAAATCAGGTAAAAATGGCAATTATGGGGCAAACTGCCAATCTTGCACCGGCAGATAAGAAGTTGTATGCATTAAGAGACGTTACGGCAACCGTGGACCAGCTTTCCTTAATTGCTTCCAGTATAATGAGTAAAAAATTAGCAGCAGGTGCAGATGCTATTGTATTAGATGTAAAAACTGGAAACGGTGCATTTATGAAAACAGAAGAAGATGCAGTTGCCTTGGCAAAAGAAATGGTGAAGATTGGGAAAAACGCAGGAAAGAAAATGGCGGCAGTTATCACAGATATGGATCAGCCGTTGGGGAATGCCGTTGGTAATGTGTTAGAAGTAAAGGAAGCCATTCTTGCGCTCAATGGTTTAGGACCAAAAGACTTCATGGATGTGGTATATGCATTGGGAACACAAATGGTTTTATTTGCAGAAAAAGCTAAAACAGAGGAAGAAGCTAGGGCAATGTTAGAAGAAACCATTAAAAACAAAACCGCACTAGACAAGTTTGCAGAATTTGTAGAAGCGCAGGGGGGTGAAAAGCGCTTTGTGTACCAGCCGGAAATACTTCCGAGAGCAGGAATTGTCATGGAAGTCATAAACACAGAGGAAGGATATGTTTCTAAAATCAAGGCAGAAGAAATCGGATTGGCAAGCTTAGTTCTTGGTGGCGGAAGAGCAACCAAAGATAGCAAAATTGACCTTACAGTTGGTGTACTTTTGAATAAAAAGCGTGGAGATAAGGTAAAAATGGGAGATGTTCTTGCAACTATTTTTGCAAACGATATGGAAAAGGCAAAAGAAGCCTATGCAAAAATTGTATGTGCATATGAAGTGCAACAAGAAGAACCAAATCCGGTTCCTATGATAAAGGGCATTCTTAAATGAAAAGTCTAATCCCCCAGCTATGCTGGGGAGAATGGAATAGCTGAAAGCGGTTAGGATATCAATAAAAAACCTCCTGTGATATATTAAGAATGGTGTCGCAAGCCAAACTTAATCACAGGAGGTGGTCCATATGGACAATAAAAGTTTATCACACACAAAATGGAAATGCCAATATCACATTGTATTTA
>JAAYPT010000052.1 GCA_012519695.1 Clostridiales bacterium
ATAATCGGTAAAGATGGATTGTAATATATTCATAATAGAATTTTACAATAAAGAAAGACAAAGGAAAACCCCTTCCCCTCATGAATGAGGGGTCAGGGGAGTTGAGAGTGTCGAAGACACTTTCTTGATGTAATGGAAAATTGTGTCCTATTACATTAAAAAAGCTCCGCTAAGGAGGCACAGCTCGCGGAGAAGAAATTAGTCATAGATGACACAAGCGGACTCTTTATTCTATATTATAAATAGAAAGTTAATCAAAATGAAAATTAATGGAGAAAAGACCAGCGGGGGAGCCACTGGTCTTTTCTATGAGGGGAGTATAAATAATTAATAAGGGGTATAACTTGTAAGTACTATTCCTACAGAAGGAACTTCCTTACAAAAAGAATTATAATATATAACTCAGAAAAAAGCAATAGTAAATTTAAAAAAAATTGAATAAATTTTAAAAGTGTTTCAGATACTATATTTGCAGTAAAAAATTAGGAGGAATTCATTATGGCAAAAAACAGTGATATGCAAAACAGAGGTACAAACAGTGAATCTGAAAATATGAGAAATACTTATTCTCAGAATAGGACACAGAACAGTACTTCACAGAACAGTACTTCACAGAACAGTACTTCACAAAATAACACTTCTCAGAACAAGACACAGAATAAAGCTCAGAATAAAGCTCAGAATAAGGCAACAAATACCACAAGTTCAAATGCAAGTGGTTCAAATTGCAGAGACTCTTACGAACGATAAGTGGAACAGGAAAGAAAGAGAAGCATATTATAATGTAGAAACAGATTACCGGAAACACAGGAACCCGGTAATCTGTTTTTATTTATGCGAGTAGCGATGAGAATGCAATGCTTGCATGAGCATTCTGGGAGCACCGCGATAACGAGCAAGTATAGTTTACGCAAAAACTTTTTCTTGTGAGGTGGTATTATGGAGTTTCAAACAATTAGTATTAAGGAATTTGAAAAATACAGGCAAAAACCGGATGTTTGGGTGATTGATTTAAGAACAATAGAAGAATATGAGGAAATGCATGTTGGAGGAGCAAGAAATATTCCTTATGACAACTTGGAAATGTACAAAAAGTATCTTCCAAAGGATAAAACTTATATTTTATATTGCGATAGAGGAGGTACCAGCCTAAAGGTTGCCCGAGAACTAAGCCGGGAAGGCTATCAGGCAATGACAGTGGTAGGAGGTTTTCAGGCAATTTTGCAAAATATATAAAATCATTGACAGTGCAGATTAGAGAAGATAATATAGAACTATAAGTGAAAAAGTAAGTGATGGAGAACATGAATGAAAACATACGAATTAATTGCACCCTGCCACTTTGGATTGGAAGCGGTGTTGAAAAGAGAAATATATGATTTAGGATATGATATTACAAAAGTAGAAGACGGAAGAGTTACTTTTGTAGGTGATGAAGAGGCAATCTGCCGTGCTAATATTTTTCTGCGCACGGCAGAAAGAGTATTGTTAAAAGTTGGACAATTTCATGCAGAGACTTTTGATGACCTTTTCGAGGGGATTAAGGCAATTGCATGGGAAAATTATATACCTGTAGATGGTAAGTTTTGGGTAGCAAAAGCATCTTCTATAAAAAGTAAATTGTTCAGTCCTTCCGATATACAATCCATTGTTAAAAAGGCAATGGTAGAACGACTGAAACAGAAGTATCATATTAACTGGTTTGAAGAGACAGGAGCTTCTTATCCGTTACGTCTTTTTTTGATGAAGGATGAGGTGACGGTTGCAATTGATACCTCCGGAGAATCTCTTCATAAGCGTGGCTATCGAACGATGACAAGTAAGGCACCAATTACAGAAACATTAGCGGCAGCACTTATTATGCTTACGCCATGGCGAGGTGACAGAATCTTGATTGATCCATTTTGTGGAAGTGGAACTTTTCCGATTGAGGCAGCAATGATGGCAGCAGGAATTGCCCCGGGAATGAATCGAAGCTTTACGGCTGAAAATTGGACAAATCTGATTGACCGACAGTTGTGGTATGATACTGTAGAGGAAGCAGCAGAGCAGGTGAATACAGATATTGAAGTAGATATTCAAGGATTCGATATAGATGGGGATGTAGTAAAAGCGGCACGAGAAAATGCAAAGCGAGCAGGAGTAGAAAATCTGATTCATTTTCAGCAGCGACCGGTTAGTGCTTTGAGTCATCCGAAAAAGTATGGATTTATCATTACCAATCCACCCTATGGGGAACGTTTAGAGGAAAAAGAGGCGTTACCGGAATTGTATACACAGATAGGCGAAGCAATTCGCAGATTGGATAGTTGGTCTGCATATATGATTACAAGTTATGCAGATACAGAACGTTATATCGGAAGAAAAGCAGATAAGAATCGTAAGATTTATAACGGAATGTTAAAGACATATTTTTACCAATTTTTAGGACCAAAACCACCAAAAAGAAATAAATAGTAGGGATAAAAGAGGGAAAACGTGCGGTATTCAAAGAGATATATTGTAATGACAATCATACTGTTTTTGGCAGTAATTATTAAGTTTAATGGGATAGGAAATAAAAACGAAGAAGTGGAGGCATTTCGTGGGGCGCAATTAGAGCGCACCATATGGAATCCATTAATAGCAGAAAGTGTAAATGAACAGCTTCTGTCTGTTTTGGTAGATAATAAGGAAATGACCAATTTAGATAATGGTATTTATATGGATCAAAATCTAAATATTATGGTTCCGGCTTCTACCCTGAGAGATAGTTTTAATTGTAGTGCCCATGTATATGACGAATCAGAACTTTTGATTGAGAAACGTTCGGATGAAATTACGTTTCAGTTAAATAATCCGGAGGTTTCTATTAATGATGAAAAAGAAGAAATTTCTTCACCAATGACTTATCGTAATGGTGAATATTATGTTCCAATGGAAACGGTTGCCGATAAGCTGAATTTTAATTATAATTGGAACATTGAGGAAAATAAGGCAGTAGCAGTGAATAATGCAGAGGAAGCAAGTATTTTACCGCCACAGTACGATTTGCGGGATAAGGGACGAGCACCACAGATTAAAAATCAGGGAAGATATGGTACTTGCTGGGCATTTGCAGCATTATCTGCCATGGAATCAGAGCTGATGCCGGAAGAAGAGGAAGTATTTGCGCCGGATCATATGTCTTTGAAAAACAGTTTTGTGCTGAAACAGGCAGATGGCGGAGAATATACTATGGGTATGGCATATCTTACAGCATGGCAAGGTCCTGTGTATGAGGCAGATGATCCATATGGGGATGAAAAGTCTCCGGATAATCTCACAGCAGTAAAGCATGTGCAGGAAATCCAAATGATTGATGGAAAAGATTTTGAAAAAATCAAAGAAGCGGTGTTTAAATATGGTGGAGTGCAGACTGCTATTTACAGTGCATTGAAAAGCTCTCAGACGAATTCTCCATATTATAACAGTGATGCTTATGCATACTGCTACATGGGAGCTGAAAAGCCGAATCATGAGATTTTGATTATCGGATGGGATGATAATTATTCTAAGGAAAACTTTAAGATGGATGTAGAAGGCGATGGTGCATTTATTTGTCAGAATAGCTGGGGAGAAGGCTTTGGCGATAATGGCGTTTTCTATGTTTCCTATTATGATGTAAATATCGGAAATCATAATGTGGTTTATACCGGAATAGAGGAAACAGATAACTATGACCATATTTATCAGTCAGATTTGTGCGGCTGGGTAGGTCAACTTGGATATAGTCAGGATAGTCTTTATGCAGCAAATGTATATACGGCAGAAGGAAGAGAAAGTATAAAGGCAGCAGGATTCTATGCAACAGGAAAAGAAACATCCTATGAATTATATGTAGTAAAGAATTTTGAAAATGAGGATTCTTTGAAAAACAGAGTATTGGCAGCAAGCGGAAAGGTTTCCAATGCCGGATACTATACGATTAATTTTGAAAAAGCATTTGATGTAGAACCGGGAGAAAAGTATGCGATTGTGCTTTATATTACAACTCAGGGTTCAGAGCGACCAATGGCAATCGAGTATAAGGCAGACGAATTTACGGCAGATGTGGATTTGAAGGACGGAGAGGGATATATTAGTCTGCGTGGAGAACAATGGGAAAGTACCGAAGAAAATCAGAAGTGTAATTTATGCCTTAAGGCATATACGATAAACCGCTAGTAGAGAAAGCTTGGAAGGAGGCAGTGTGAGATGCAGGAAAAAATATTGAAAATTTCAACGATAATACTCACACTGACTACAGTGGTAGCTATCATTGTGCTATATCAATTTCCACAGATGAGCGGGAAAAAGCAAAGAGCACAAATGTCCGGTGTGGAGAAGTTAGACTATGATACTGCCAATGCAGCAGAGGAAGAAACTGCATTTCCACAGCAACTCCGTTTAGAACTTCCCAAGGGTGCAAATCAGGAAAGTGTTAAAATAGAAAATGATTATGTGAAGCAGCTAATTACCATTACTGTTGATGGTGCAAAGAAAGATTATTTTGATAAGCATCCCCTGTTGGGAAAAAGTAATCATATAGATGAATTGTATATGGAAAACGGTGTCATTGATATTACTATGGATGCGGTTTATGAGGTACAAAGTACGATAAAAGATGGATTTTTATATTTGGATTTTAAGACACCGCAAGAAGTATATGATAAGGTAGTTGTTATTGATGCAGGACATGGTGGAAAGGCACCGGGAGCCATTAAACAAGGCGTAGAGGAGAAGGATTTAAATCTTGGGATTTTGTTAAAATTAAAGGGATTATTGGATCAAAATAATCAGAATATCGGAGTATATTATACAAGAACAGAGGATAAAAACCCGACTTTTGAACAGCGCGCTCAGCTTGCAAATAAGACGAATGCAGACCTTTTTATCAGCATACATAATAATTCAACTGCGGATGGTGTAATGTCGGAATACAATGGAACCGAGGTTATGTACGATGAACTGAAGGCAGAAGAGGGATTTAGCAGTAAACATTTAGCTGAAATTTGTCTGGAAGAGACAACAGCGGCGTTAGGAAGCAAGAATAATGGACTGACAGCGGGAAATAGTATCTATATTATAAGAAGCAGTCAGGTGCCGGTAGCTTTAGTAGAAGTAGGATTTATGACAAATCAGGAAGAACTTGATAAGTTAAGGTCTGATGAATACCAACAACAGGCAGCTCAGGGGATTTATAATGGGATTTTGCGCGCATTACAAGAGGGATATTAGAATGGCAACAGACGGAGGATTACAGATGAAAAAGATAATATTTGCAACTGGAAATCAAGGGAAAATGAAGGAAATACATGAGATTCTTGCAGGAGAAGATGTGGAAATTTTATCCATGAAGGAGGCGGGAATAACATTAGATATTGTAGAAGATGGAAAAACATTTGAGGAAAATGCGATTATTAAGGCAAAAGCAGTTGCAGCAGCACCAGAGGCACAGCAGGCAATTGTGTTAGCGGATGATTCCGGTCTGGAAGTGGATTACTTGAATAAAGAGCCGGGCATTTATTCTGCACGTTATATGGGAGAAGAAACTTCTTATAAAATAAAAAATCAAAATATTATTGATCGATTAGAAGGCGTTCCAAAAGAGAAAAGAAGTGCCAGATTTGTCTGTGCAATAGCAGCAGTGCTTCCAGATAATGAAGTGATTACAACCAAAGGAACCATAGAAGGATATATTGGTTGGAAAGAGGCAGGAAGTAATGGATTTGGATACGATCCAATATTTTATTTAGATGAATATAACTGTTCTACCGCGGAATTACCAGCGGAGGTAAAAAACGAACTGAGCCATAGAGGAAAAGCACTTCGAGCTATGAAGAAAAAGCTTGCAGAGAGGTAGAATAGTATATGAAGGTATTGATTGTCAGTGATACCCATAAGCATCATGAGAATCTGATTCGGGTATTAGAACGCGAACAGAATCTGGATCTTATGATACATTTGGGAGATGCAGAAGGTTACGAGGATGATATTGCCGATATGGCAGGATGCCCGTTGGAGATTGTTGCAGGAAATAATGACTTTTTTTCTACATTGCCAAGAGAAAAAGTATTACAAATCGGAAAATATAAAGTATTAATTACTCACGGACATTATTATTATGTTTCTTCGGGAGTGGAGGACATTATAAGAGATGCAGCAGGCAGAGGAATGGATGTTGTCATGTTTGGACATACACATAGACCTCTGATAGAGCGCATGAAGGGGGTTATTGCGCTGAATCCAGGGAGCTTGACCTATCCGCGTCAGGAGGGGAAAAAGCCCTCTTATGCACTGATGGAGATTGATAAAAAGGGCGAGGCTCACTTTGCAATTGAGTACCTGGAATAAAAAAATGAAAAAAATTAAAAAACTTGAAAAAAGTTGTTGACATTTATGTTCCTATCGCATATAATATATCTTGCGTCACGGGTAATGCCGGTAAGTAAATAAAACCTTCGGGGTGTGGCTCAGCTTGGCTAGAGCGCCTGGTTTGGGACCAGGAGGTCGCAGGTTCGAATCCTGTCACCCCGACTGATATGCGGGTGTAGTTCAATGGTAGAACACCAGCCTTCCAAGCTGGATACGTGGGTTCGATTCCCATCACCCGCTTTGCCTATGAAATTAAGGCTATGTGTTCGTAGCTCAGCTGGATAGAGCAACGGCCTTCTAAGCCGTGGGTCGGGGGTTCGAATCCCTTCGAGCACATTTCTCATTTACTGATACCAGGATTGATGATATTAAGGTAAGCGAGAAGCTCATAAGTATATGAGCAAAGATGCTGGAATTGTCCAGCAATTTTTCTATGGTGGGTATAGCGCAGTTGGTTAGCGCGCCAGATTGTGGCTCTGGAGGCCCAGGGTTCGAATCCCTGTATCCACCCTTTAGCGATAGGGCTTATTTTTTAGACAGGAAATAGTTCTATGTATCGCCGTTTATCAACATTGGGCTATCGCCAAGGGGTAAGGCACAGGACTTTGACTCCTGCATTCGCTGGTTCAAATCCAGCTAGCCCAGTTAAATATGGGATATTAGCTCAGGTGGTAGAGCACTTGACTTTTAATCAAGTTGTCCGGGGTTCGAATCCCCGATGTCTCATTATAAGTAGTTTATCCGAACACCGGAAAACGTTAGGATCAAAATCAACAGAGTGGTTATTGTCAGAGTAGTTGTAGACAATAACCACTTTGTCGTTATAAACATAAACGGAGTGAACAAAGACATCTAAGAGATGTTCTTTGAAACTTTCGTCAGACAAATCACCATTTTTAAACAGAGACAGCCAGTAAATTACATGTTCCTTTGTAAGAGCAGGTTTCTGAATCTCTGCTTGGGCAATATGTATCTTCAAATCTTCAGCCTGAGCTTCCAATTCAATAAGGCGTTCTTTAGTAGAAGCGGTGATAATTCCAGCTTCTATGGCTTTCATGAGGTTATTTATAGATTTCTGATTTTCTTTTAAAGCAGCATTTAATTCTTTTACTCTTAAATGACTATCATCATTGCATTGAATTGTCATTATTCGTTCAGCTAGGTATTCAATCATTTCGTCGGAAAGAACATCGTTGATTGTATGCATTGCAACAAAATCTTCCAGGTCATTTTTACGATATGTTTTTAGGTTACATTTAGCTGTGCCGGCATTTCTTTTTTTAGTGGCGCACTTGTAGTAAGAGTATCGAGTTCCTTTTTTGCCGTATCCACATTCTCCAACAAGGAGGGCACCACAGTTTCCACAGAAAGCCTTTAGCGAAAGAAGATATTTTTCTTCAGCTTTATAAGATGCAGAATGCCCATTGCGTTTATGAAAGGTTGAACTAACAGAATCCCATAGCTCCTGATTGATAATTGCAGGAATCGGAATAGGAATTCCCTCATAAGAATGTTTTCCAATGTATTTCTCATTTCGCAGCATAGTGTAAATACCATTTTTGGTAATCAGTCCCCCTTTTCTGTTTCGTACCCCCATTTCTTTAAGATTTTCCAATATTTTAACAGCAGTGCAACCAGCATTGTAGTTTTCAAAGACATAGCGAACAACCCAGGCTTCACTCTCATTAATCTGGTATTGTTTGTTTTCTATTTTATAACCGTAAGGAGCTTTGCCTCCAACCACAAATCCTTTAAGAGCATTTTCACGATGTCCTCGTTTTACTTTTTGGCGAAGGTCTGCAATATAATATTCCGCAAGTCCTTCCATTAGACTTTCCAAAATAATACCTTCAGGTCCATCAGGAATGGCTTCCTTGGCGTAGAGCAGACGTACTCCATATCGTTTTAGCTTAATTTTATTCAAGGCAATTTCTTCGCGATCTCTTCCGAATCGGTCAACTTTCCATACAATAATAGCATCAAATTGTTGCTTTTCAGCATCATGGAGCATACGGTTAAAGGCAGTTCTGTTCTCAAAGTCAGATCCGGATATATGTTTGTCAGCATATATATCAAGTATTGTTATGTTGTGTTCCTTTGCATAGGTTTTACAGTCTCTGACTTGTCCTTCAATACTTTGATCTGTTTGTCTCGGTCCAGGGGAGTATCTAGCATATATTACAGCGTTCATAAAAATAACCTCACTTTAAAATTTATTTTAATTTAAAATTATAGCATATACGAATTTAAAAGTTAATGAGCTTGTATGAAAAAACGTTATTGTGCAAAAAAAGTGGTCAGTACACCGAACGAATTTTGTGGTAAATTGACACTGTTAAAAGAAGTGCTTCTGGAAAAAACTAAATAAAAAGAAAGTGAGACCAGGAGAAATGAAAAACAGATTAAGTGAGATAAGATGTAATAAAGGCTGGACGCAAGCAATGCTTGCACGACGTTCTGGTGTCGCCAGGAGTACAATTACAGAGATTGAAAATGGAAATATTGTGAATCCAAGAATAAATGTTGCATACAAACTCTGTAGATCATTAAAAGTGGATGTATGGGATATCTTTTTCGAAGACTAAAGAAAAAGGGAGGAAAAGGTTATGGAAGAATACAAAAGAGCTATTATAAGGATGGTAAAGGAAATACAGAAAGAGGAGTCACTAGAAAGAATCTATAGTTTGGTATTATACTTATATAGTTGTAAGAAATAATTGAAATAGAAAAATATAGAAAAGGAAAGCTGATAGTAAAAGTCAGCTTTCCTTTTTTGTAACTTCAGAACAAACAAAAATAAGAGCTCAATTTAATATTGAACTCTTATTTAGAAATACATATTTTAAACTTATTTAGTTTGAGTATATGTTTTATCGCAAGTTCGTAGTCCATCTATATGTTCAAATAAATCGGGTTTGATAGGTGCACCAAGTGGGTCCAAAATAAAGTCAATCCCTTCACGTCGTGCAAGTTTAGCAGCAGATACAAAATCGCTATCACCGGAAATTAAAATAATTTGATCTACTTGATGTTTATATGCAAGCGAAGCAATATCCAATCCTATTTTCATATCAACGCCCTTTTGATCTATTTGTATACAAAAATCTGATTCTTCTAAATCAGAAAATTGAATTTTGCCATTACAAAGTTTTTTTACTATTTCAGAACGAATGGTATAGTGAGCTTGTTCTTCTGCCAATTTTCCAAGACGAATAGCAAATTTTCTTTTCTTTTTTAGTTCACTTAAAAATTCATTCATCCAAGTATACAAATCGGTTTTTGATAAATCAACCTGTTTCTGCAAAAAAGGGTGAAATAGACGTTTAGCAGCTGGTGGACAATCGTAATAAAAAATGCGATATAAATCATTATTTTTTTCACCATGTGTATTTAAGTGACGCTTACAGTAGTTTGCTAATTCAATGGCTCTTTCTTGTGCACTAATATCTCCAAACACTTTTTGCGCACGTCTTCGGTAGAAACCTCCATCAACAAGTATTGCTGTTCTCATATGTACCTCCATTGTAAAGAAAAAAAGCTCTAGGGTTCGGTCATTCTCATATATAGAGAGACGTACAACCTAGAGCACTATTAACATGTAACCTTTGCTACACAATTATATTATATGTTCTAAACTGAAAAGTCAATACATTTTTAGAAAAATATAAAAAATGAATAAGTTTTTGAAAAAATATATAAATCAAAAAAAGGAAAGCTGATAGTAAAAGTCAGCTTTCCTTTTTTGTAAGTTCAGAACAAAATTCTATACATCTTTTAAGAGCTGCAATATCTTCCTCTGGAGCATCGACAAGTTTCATTATAAGACTCTTAAGAGTATCATTTTCACCTGCCATAATACGGTCTATCTTTTCGTAGAAACTAATATCTGATTTTACAAAAGGCTCCCCCTTACCTGTGGTTAACCAAATATAATCAACATGGAATTCGCGACAAATTGATTTTCGCATTTGCTCTGTAACATTGCGATTACCATTTTCAATATTAGACATTGATGCTCTAGTAACTCCGACCTTTTCGCCGAATTTTTCCAATGTGAAATCAAGTTCCTTGCGAATCTGTTTGATTCGCTCATTTTCTGTCATGTAATCACCTCCGTATAACAAGGATAACATGTTAATGAAAAATCGTCAACAAAAAAAGTATTCAAAGAAAACAAAAAGGGGTTGACAAGAAGTGTCAAAGAATACTATAATGTATTCAAGGAAACAAGAAAAGAGGTGAAAATCATGGAAAGCGAGAAGAATAGAAGACTAATGGAAATTGAAAGTATTGCAAAACAGATTGTAGCACTTCCAGAGGAAAGCAAACCATTTGTCATGGGGTACATGATTGGAAAAGAAGAGGAACGGCAGAAATGGCAAAAGCAAGGAAGTACTACAAAAAAGAAAGTAGTACAGACAGTATAGAGATTACCGGAAAATAATGGAAAGAAAGGAGGGAGCAGTAATGACGTACATTGATACAAAACAAATACCAAAGTATGTGGGAAGTACTACAGCAGAATACTGGCTCCTTCCTTCCATAACAGATTATTTTGCAGATGAGACACATCAAGCTGAGTTTGAGGAATGGTTGAAGAATAGGAAGAAACAAGAAGAAAATGCCTGAAGAGGAGAAAGAATGAAAGTGAAAAAAGGAAGAACAGCAAAAGCCCGGACGAGAAGAGAAAAAATAAGTGAATTTATAGATGAACATTATATAGGTGTAATGAGGTGGAGCGGTTTTTATTTCATTATGACAATGCTGATACATGTACCGTTGTTATTTATAAACACATATACCAAATATCTGGCATTATTTCTGCTTGTCACAGCATTGGTGCAAATTCCCATTGTTGGTTCTTTGCCGTTTGGAAAAGAAACGTTAAATATATGGACAAGGGCAGTAAATGAAGTCAAGAGTGGAGGAATGGAACCTTGGGGAATAGAACAGGAGGAAGGAATGTCAGTGTTATCTCCAAAGGTAAGAAATTGGAGAGACAAACATTGTTTTATAATAATGAAGCTATTTATGGCATTTGTGCTTGTGGCAGGGATAGCAGACTTGATACTTTATTGCCGAAATGACATTACAAGACCTCAGCTTTACGGAATAATGGAAATGATAATAGGAGTATTTTTATCCCTTCGAATGTTTTTTATTATGTAGATATGTATAACGAACGGTTTTAAACTTTCTACAAACATAGGAGAAAACATATAGAATCAACGATACCACAGTAATTATATCAGGAAGCTGGGCAGAAAAAGCTTCTGAAATGTCAATAGAGTTGCAGATGGAATTATATATAAGGAGTATTGGTACAAATAAAAGATTTACAAATAATAGGGGTGGGAAAACATCAAAAAGTTTAATGACTTTATTTTTATAGATTTGTAAATAAGTACACCACTCATTTATTTCAAATGAAAGCGTAACGGAAAAGGATAAAAGGGCTAACATGATAGAAAATTTTGGAGAAGGAGCAATAAAGGACTTTGAGTAAAATATAAATATATAAAAAAGAATTAAAAAAGCAGATGAAAACAGAATAAGATAGGTGTAAAAATGATTCTGTTTATCGCATTTTTTCTTATTCGTTTGGTTTAATTTTAAAAGTTTTCGATTTCTGTTTCCGCTCATAATTATCACCGTCTTTCAATATTTGATTTTATTATACATATTAAAACAAGAAATGACAATAAACCGCATCTTATTAAAAACGAGGAGGCATAAGGATGATAAAAGAAAATGTAAGTATCAATAAAACAAAATTATATCGGCTAGTAAGAAATTGTTTTGAAGGAAGTTTCCCGGAGATACGGGAGACAGAATATCGTCGATGTGATAATCATTCAGGTTGGCTTTACTTTTATTCGGATGATGTGTATTATAAAGCCTTTTTCGATATCCAGGGTAAAAACGCTACATTGGGAATAGATGAGGTAGATGCATTAAAGGCAGAGGCAGGAGAGAAACTTTTTTCAAGGGCGTATCACCCATCAGATGGACTTATGAAGAATGTAGGTATCTATAAAGAAATACAACTAAAAGTATAAAGGAGGTTTTATGGAAGCATTTGCTAACGAACTTGAATATTTAGCAATGAATGTTTTTGTTCCAATGGTAAAGTACGTTGCTTTTGTAGGAATAATAGAGTGTTTGGTGAGTATCACTGTTGCAACATATAGCTTTTTGAAAAGAAAGAAAACATTCAAGGAAATACTAACGTATTTAAGGTATACCTTTGTTCCGGGATTAATACTTAATTTGTCTTTGGTTTTAGCAAATTTTGTATTTCGTTTTGAAATTGACTTTTCCAGTTTCAAGCAGGATATCTTCCCGGCGTACATGGTATCTTTATTTACAATAGTAGTATTTAGGATTATTTCCAATTATAGCGAGGAAAGCGAATAGATAAAGATTTAGCAGCGGTAGCTCAGTCGGTAGAGCACCTGTGCGATGCACAAGTTGTCGAAGGTTCGAATCCTTTCCGCTGCTTTGGAAAATAGAATATTGATAGTTGAGAAAATGTCACATTTTGTTATCGACAAGATTTGCGTGAAACAGATATTGGCGGTTGATACAATAAATATGTGATGGCGGTATGATTAGTAGTTGCACATAAGTGTAAGTAAATCCCTGAGCTCAGCCGAGTTGAAAACTCGGTTTTATCTGGAGTGCTTTACAACTTTCAAAAGAGCGAATGAAAGGTCGATTGTTATAGAGGTTACGGTTAAGAGTGTGAAGAAGTCATAACCAGTAACAAGCCATAACAATAATGAGACAATAAGCATACTAGCGATTTCTTTCATGATAGTTAATTCCTGTCATGATAACCACCGCCATCACATATTTATTTTATCAACAAAGCAAAATAGAGACAAGAAACATTTCCAACTATCAAAAGGTAGTTGGATTTTTTGTTGTAAAAAATAGAAAGGAGAAAACAGATGGAAATTACAGCAGTTGCAGTTGAAGATCTGGAAAGCAAAGGGATTGGTTTACTTCAAAATGAACTGAAATTAACAACGAAGGGGGATGCATTTCCGGACACTTATGGAGTGTGCATTGGAAGATATGATAAGGAGACAGGTGTATATCAGTCATTTTTCAGTAAGGATGAAGAAGCCGGTAATACATATTATTTTGATGAGTACAGAAAAAAGTGTAACCTCGTGAAGAAACACCGGAATATAGTTAGCAGAAAAGAAGGATATAAGGAAAGAACTGTGATTGATTATTATGTCATGTATGACATAAAAGAGAGCAGTAAAGGACGACCAACAGAGTTAGAAGAGCATGTGGATAATGATATATGCATGAATGGACATTTTATATGCGAATATGAACTTCTATTTGTGTGTGAAGGAGCAACAAGAAGATTAGTGGTGGAATATTCTTCTAATAACATTCCAATGTATAAGTTTATAGCCGAATTGGAAGACGATATAGAAGAGGCTTTAGAATTGGAAGAAGAATGTGAGGAAACAAATCCGTTTAAAAATGTTTTTAGTGTATCAGATTATGACAACTACCATGAAATTACAATGTTTGACGAATTTGGAATGAATCATGATATTGAGTTTGCCCGGGCAACTGAATTGATGGCTATGTTGGTATCAGTCAGATTGCTTAGTTGTACATTCGTAGAAACTAAAGAAAAATAAAACCATGTTACCTCCAAAATTACTATATATCACGAAAAAGGAGAAGAATGTGAGGATAAGAGACAGACCAGAAGAATGTAATAGTTATAGAGGAATTCCAGAGAAAGGAGAATACAGATGGGAGAAGACATTATTTTAGAGTAAGAAAATTACAAGGAAAATCCAGCGGCAGTAGCTCAGTTGGTAGAGCACTTCTGTATGGCATCGTAAAAGCGTGTAAGGAACCATACAGATGTTGTCGGAGGTTCAAATCCTCCCTGTCGTATTTAGCAAAGATGAAAGAAATATGGAGGTGAGAGAATGAGCAAATATTCAAGAATCTATGAAAATGGTGTAGAGAAGCACGAATTGGTATTTCGAAATGTAACATTTGATTATAGTATGCTTCCATCGGAACTAGGAACAAAAGCAGATAAGACATGTTTTGAATGCCAGTTAGCACAAACATTTAAAGATTTATCAGAAGAGGTATTAGAACCGATTTTTGATGGAATCACATGTGGAACAGATGAAGAAATACTTGAGAGTTTGGAAGAGCTAGATAGTTTTGAATAAATGAGTACAAGGAGAGAAAAGATGGAACAAGAAATCAGAAAAAATAATTGGGCAACAGTAGTAGGAAAGGCGAAATCAGGTTTTGTATACAGTCATACAATGTACGGAGAAAAATTCTATGAGCTGGAAATAGCTGCAAAGAGATTTAGTGGGTTTGAGGATAAAATAGTAGTCCTTGTATCTGAACGTATGGTAGATGTATCGCAACCATTGGATGCAGAACAGTACATATGGGTAGAAGGAGGATATCGTTCCTATAATCGTCGTGAGAGTACGAAGAGTAGATTGGTATTAACCTTATTTGCACAAAAGCTTGAGATTGTGTCAGAAATTCCGTCAGAAATTCTGGAAGGAAGTAAAAATAATCAGATTGCTTTGAATGGATATGTTTGCAAGCAGCCGGTTTATCGAAAAACCCCATTAGGACGAGAAATTGCAGATTTGCTGATTGCTGTCAATAGGGCTTATGGAAAGTCTGATTACATTCCTTGTATTACATGGGGAAGAAATGCACGTTTTGCTTCTAAATTTGAAATAGGAAGTCCTATCCAGATCGAGGGAAGAATTCAAAGCCGGGAATATGTTAAGAAACTATCTGAAACAGAGACAGAACGACGAATTGCATATGAAGTATCTGTAAGTAAAATTATTCCACTTGCAAGTGAAGAGATTCTCACTCAGTAAAATTTTTTGTTTATAAATTGTCCTACTTATCAGGTCAGGGCAAAAGTATATAGGAAATAGAAACCAGAAGGACATAAGAAAAGTGTGCAGAGCATACGAAGGAGGACATATGAAAACAATTGTTGTAGGAAATTTAAAAGGCGGAACAGGAAAGACAACATCAGTAGCCAATTTGGCATACAGTCTTCAGGTATTAGGAAAAAGAGTACTTGTGATTGATGCAGATCCACAGACGAATCTTACCCCATTTTTTACAAAAACGGTAAGAAATGGACATACACTGTCGGAAGTATTAGAAGATTCAAAAAAGGTAAAGCGATGCATTTGCCACAGCAGATATCCGGAAATAGATATTATCAAAGGAAATTCTGCATTACAGGAAAGTGATGTAACAGATGGAGATTGGTTGGAAAATGCATTGTGGATTGTGCAGGAAAAGTACGATTACTGCATTATTGATACTCGACCAGCGTTTGAAAGAATTGCAGTATCTGCCATGTTGGCAGCGGATATTTTGCTTACACCAGTATGTTTGGATAAGTTCTGTAGGGATAATCTAAATTTGGTAGATGAATTTTTAAGTGGTATGCCGGAGCAGTATCGCCCAGAGTGGAAGATATTTGCTAATAAAGTAGACAGCCAAAGAAAGTCACAGCGAAATATTTATAAAGACTTAATGGAAAAGCATGATTATCCATTTCTGGAGACTTGTATTAGTAGGTCGGCGACTATAGATAATGCTTTGGAGTATTACAAGCCAGTAAAAAGACATCGAGCCAAAAGTCCGGTAGCGCAAGACTACATGGACCTGGCAGAAGAAATACTTGCACTTACAGGGAAAGAAGGTGCTTAGAATGGCAAAATTTGACAAGATGTTTTCGGGTTCAGATGTAAAAAAGGCAGAGTCACATCCAAAGAGAGAAACAAAGTGGATTCATTATACGAAGCTGATAGACCATCCGGAGCAATATTGTAATGAGAAAAGCAAAATGGAAATAGAAGCCCTTGCAGATCTCATTGAGGCGGATAATGGGGTAATGCAGAATCTGCTTGTGCGTAAAGTAGCTCCGGATGAATATGAGATTCTTGCCGGTCATAAACGCCGCAGAGCATGCAGACTGTTGGTAGAAGAAAGAGGAAAGAAGGAGTATGAATTTTTACCTTGTACAGTACAATGCTTGTCGAATGTAAGAGCAGAATTTTTGTTGTATTCTTCAAACCGTTTTCATGATAAGGATGATTACGAAAAAATGCGTGAATTGGAGAGACTGAAGTATCTTATAGAAACATATCCGGAAGAATTTCCTGATTTGCAGATTGGGAGAATGGTAGAAAGACTTTCAAAGCAAATGAATTTAAAACGTACAACGGTAGGAGAGTATCTTACAATCGCCAAGAATCTTGGAAAGAAAGGAAAAGAAGAATTTAAGTCAGGTAGTCTGAAAAAGAGTGCTGCAGTGGAATTGGCGGCACTGCCAGAGAAAGAGCAGGAAGAACTTCTTGAGCAGGGAGTAGTTACACATAGAGAGATTAAGGCATATAAGAAAAAGAAGGAAGATGTACTGAAATTCGGTACGGAGAATTTAAAAGAAGAAAATGTACCGAAATCCGGTACGCAGGAACATGATAAGAAGGAAACTACCGAAGAGGAGTATCAGGTTGCAGGGCAGTATAAAGTAGTTAATACAGATATGGAAATCCAGGAAGATAAAGATATATATGCAGATATATCAGAAACAGAGGAAGTGGAAAATGGGACAAATGCTTTGAAAGAACATCTGGAAGAGCATAAGGAGCAGCCAGCTCCTATTGTGGAAGAAACAGTAGAATCAGACGAGCAGCAGTACACACCAGACTTCTTCTTGCAGGAGCAAAGGGAAAAATTATCAGAAATGATTAGCAATAAGGCGAAAGGTTGTGTTGTTCCGGAAAAGCTTCTGGAACGACAGAAACTTATTGTATGTGCTATGGAATTCTATATTTCCCGAATGGTGTTGAAGTGAAAGGAAAAAGCAGATGAGAAGTCTTGATGAAGCAGCAGTTAAAGATATTCTACAGAACAGAGAGAAGAAAATAGATAACATACATAGAAAAATGATTAGCCTGTATCAGGAGTTAGAGCGAAATGATGAGGTATTGGAAACCGTAGCATATCCGAAAACAGAACTTAGTGGAATGTCTGGCGGAAAGGGAAATCATAAAGATTTGGGAGATGTCTTGCTTCAATATAATCGCCAGATTTGTAATCGAAATGAAGAAATTCGTAAGATTATGTGGGAGTTAGTGGAGGAAGAGGATAGTATTAGTCGTTTGTGGGCATGCTTTTATGCCCTGAACGACCCGTTTTATTCCATATTAAATGCACTTTATGTAGAAAATCAGCTTTATCAGGCAGTAGAAAATAATTTTGATATGTCTCACAAGACCTTCGAAAAATACCGACAAAGGGGAATTGAATTGTTGTTACTTTTTTATAATTCTGATGAAAGTATAGCAAAGTTAATGCGGAGTTATAGTAAAGAAAAAACGGATAAACGGCAGGGAAGAGGAAAAAAGGAGCAGAAACATAATGGATACGAGCAGATTAGTTTATCATCATTGGAAAGGAAGGAGAAATAGACAGTATGAAGAAAAGTAAAGTATCAAAAAAGACATCAATTTATAATGTTATAGGAGCAGAATATCCACAGCTTTTAGTTGTATTGGTCTTGGTAGGCATATCGGTGGTGCTAGGAGGAGCTTCTTGGGTATGTGGGGAAATAGCTACGAGAATGGGGTGTATAGTTCCAAGAAATTTTGTGGACAAGAGTTTAGATGGATTTTTGATAATTTCGGGAAGTGGAGCGATTTTTGTATTGATTGCTGGACTGATATGCATAATAAAAGAAATATGCACCTGTATAAAAAGTTGTCAGCTTCCATTGACAGAGAAGGAGATAGAAAAGTTACAGTTGTTATATGTAACTGACTATTGGGAATATGTTCATACACAGTTATCTTATTCGTTTTTGGGAGAGAAGCATTGCTTGCATAGTGCGATGGAGCGGATAGAAGAGCCATTTGTAGAGCAGTTGGTGAAAATGTTGGAAAAAGAATTACAAGAGGCAGATACAGAATATTTGAAAAGGTTGGAAAATTTGGAATCAGAATATATATTTAAAAATATAGCAACATCTATTGGCTATATAGCACAAAGACTTGAAAATGTAGGAAAAGATGTTATTTACCAGGGATTTGGAATATGCAAAAGCCTTGATTTCAGATATGTATATACTATTGCTTCTGAGAAACAACTTTGTGTAATACCAATATCCAGATATGATGGTCCTCGTATGTATGTGAAAGACATGTCTATAAAAGAGATAAAGAGAATCCGGGAGCAGGGGTTCGATTTCCAATGGGGAGGAGAATGGGATGTTAAATAATGTATCGTTAATGGGGAGGTTAGTAGCTGCCCCTGTTATACAAACAATTTCAAAGCAGGAAAGGGAGATAACCATTGCCAGATATCGGCTTGCTATTGAAAGAGATTACAAAGAGAAGGAGCACCGTCCAGTTGATTTTATTGTATGTAAGGCATTTGGAACAGACGCATTATATGCTCAAAAATATTTTGATAAAGGAGATACGGTTATTGTAAATGGAAGAATTTTTTCAGAAAAGTATAAGAAAGAAGGTAGCGAAAAGGAAGAATTTTTTACCGGAGTATTGGTAAGAAACAGCTACCTTGCAAGAAAGACGGGAGAAGGCTGGAATCGTACTCGGACAATGTCACCGCAGCAGGATGGAGTAAAAAATGAAATGGAAGAAGAATTGCCACCATTGCCTGAAGAGTATCAAGAGTTGCCAACGCTGCCAGAAGAGGAATACTTTCAGGGTATAGGAATGACGTTATAGGATAATGAAAATAAGGAGCAAAGAACAAAATGGATATTATGATACTTGGCTTAGAAGATGGAAATTCACTTTTCTTTTTGGATTATGTGATAGAAAAAAACGAAGCTTTTTTACATAATGATGGAATAACTTATCAAGTTTATTGCGAAGGGCTTGCTGAAAAATTACACAGTGGAGTTGGTGAGAATCATGGATTGCCGGCATTGTATTCTTGCGAACACGGAGCAGTAACAAACGCTTCTTTTAGCAAGTTCAGTGTTCCGGTTGCTATTTTGAATCATGAGAAATATGTGATAATTGATCCTAAATGTGAATTTAGAAAGGAGTAATATGGAAGATAGATATTTATTCCGCGCAAAGCGGATTGATAATTGGAAATGGGTAGTTGGATATTACACATATTATCCAGATGGGATGAATAATACAAAAGATACAAAGTCCGTTATACGTGATACAAGTGTAAATCCTAATAAGTTGTATTTCGTAGATCCATCTACCATCTGCAAGTGTACCGGTCTTAAGGACAAGAACGGCAAGCTAATTTGGGAAAATGATATTTGTGATAGAAAAGAAATATATCCTGAAATTGTAAAGTATCATGAAGGAGACTGGACACTGGATTATAGTTATGCAAGTGGTAACGGCAAAGGGTTTAATTTCTGCAATCTTGGATTTTATGTACATGAGAGAAAATGTGTTGAGGTTATTGGCAATGTGTTTGATAATCCAGAGTTACTGAAATATGATTTCGATTTATTGAAAAGTTAAGGTGAAGAGGTATTGCGATGATAAACGGTGAATTATTAGTAGACAATTTTGCCGGTGGTGGCGGTGCTTCAACAGGGATAGAACTGGCAACAGGTTACAGTGTAGACATTGCAATCAATCATGATCCGGAAGCTATTAAGATGCACAAGGCGAACCATCCGAACACGGAGCACTATTGTGAAAACGTATGGGCGGTTGACCCAGTAAAGGCTTGTAAAGGGCATCCGGTGGCACTTGCCTGGTTTTCACCGGACTGTAAGCATTTCAGCAAAGCAAAGGGCGGTAAGCCTAAGGATAAGAATATCAGAGGTCTTGCATGGGTAGCTTGCCGGTGGGCGGGTTTGGTAAGACCGAGGGTGATTATGTTGGAAAATGTAGAAGAGTTTAAGACCTGGGGACCGCTTAACAGAGGGCATCATCCCATTAAATCAAAGCAGGGAAAAACATTTGAAAAATTTGTGCAACAACTTACAGATTTAGGATATGAGGTACAGTTTAAGGAACTGGTGGCTGCCGATTATGGAGCACCAACTATGAGAAAGAGATTTTTCTTAATTGCAAGGTGTGACGGCAAGCCGATTGTCTGGCCAGAGCCGACACACGCACCTGCGGATAGTGAAGCAGTTAAGAATGGTCTGCTCGAGCCATATGTAGGAGCTTATACACAGTTGGATTTTTCTCTCCCGTGTCCAAGTATTTTTGATACTTCAGAAGAAATAAAAGAGAAATACGGAATCCGGGCAGTAAGACCGCTGGCACAAAAGACGATGGACAGGATAGCAAGAGGATTGAAAAAATTCGTTTTAGATAATCCCGAGCCTTTTATCATTCAGTGCAATCATGGTGGTGAGCGGAGACCGAACGACATCAGAGAACCGATGCCAACCATTACTGGAAAGCACGGATATGGAATTGTAGAGCCGTACATGGTACAGATTGGGCAAACTGGATTTTCTAAGGACAGGAGTAAGGATGTGAGAGAGCCACTCACAACGATTGTGAGTAAGAACGAGCATTGCCTTATTGAACCTAAACTTGCCCCATATATGGGAACTAATACTACGAACCATCCTGGTGGGAATTGTAAAGACCCAATACACACCATTACAACAGGAAATCAGCAATGTCTCATAAGTCCTACGCTCATTCAATACCATTCAGAAATTGCCAAGGATGAAGTAAGAGGACAGACTATAAAAGACCCAATTATGACGGTAGATAGTTCAAACAGATATGGGTTAGTGACATCATTTTTAAGTAAATTCTACAAAAGTGGAACAGGGCAAGATTTGCGAGAACCATTACATACAATCACGACCTCTGCCGGTCACTTTGGCGAAGTCAGAGCGTTTTTAATTAAATATTATGGAGATGCCACAGGACAGGATATAGAGCAACCACTCGATACAGTTACAACTAAAGATAGATTCGGACTGGTAACAATCGAGGGTGTGGATTATCAGATTGTAGACATTGGGCTCCGAATGTTGGAACCAAGAGAACTGTACGGATGCCAGGGATTCCCCGAGGATTACATCATCGACCATGATTATACCGGAAAGACATATCCGCGAAGCGAACAGGTGCGTAGATGCGGCAATGCAGTTTGCCCACCGATACCAGCAGCATTAGTTAGGGCGAATTTGCCAGAACTATGTGTAGCAGAACGCACGCCAAATATGAAGATTGAAGCAGAGCAGACGGGACAGCTCCGGTTTGCCTAAGCTAAAACAAATAACATTATAATATACAAAAAATAAAGGAATGCTTAAATGAAGACAAAATACACAATTATTCCAAAACTGAATACATTGTCTGCAAAAGAGATGGATTTGTTCTTCTATCTTGTGGAGCGCATGAACCAGTTTAATGGTTATGTAGAGGGAGTTTATTACAAGGATGTAATGCAGGTTACAGGTATGTGCAAACAGTCCTTCTACAACGCTTTGAAGGGCTTAGAGAAGAAAGAAATTGTAACGGTAAATAAATCCAGTGATGTAGATTATAACGTTGTTATTTTGGGAAATGCTTTTCCGGATGCAGAAGCTCGTAATAAGGGATATGTAAAGTTAAATCGAAAAGCATTCAGAACAAAGGAATTTTGGCAGCTAAAAGCTCATGAAAAGTATATGCTCCTGGAATTCCTGAAGGGGACACATGAGAATGGTAGCAGCATAAGGATTGGAGTGGAAAAGTTCTATGAGAAATACCGGAAACTTCTAGGAGTATCAGATCGTGTAATAAGGGGATATCTCCATAACCTGAGGAAGTTCTTCTCAATTGGAATCAAGGATGGAAAATATTTTATAACATATCTTCATTCTGTGTTTCATGACAAGCATTTGAAAGAAAAAAAGTCTGAAGAAGCATGGTATCGAGAGCATTTGGTAAAAAAGGAATGTTGGAGAAACCATATAGAATATGATCAAGAAACATTAACCAGCACAGCATATCTGTCACGTCAGTATTTTGATTTCTTTAATGGACAGACTGAAATAGAAAAGATTATGGCAGCCGCAAAGGCAGTAATGCTTTGTATCCGGACAAGCGTGGAGGATATCCAAAGGAAAGAGCGGCAGCTTCAGCCCAAATACATACACAAGTTATTACGAAAGAGCATCGGATTGCCTGAATCCGCTCCAAAAGCTATTTGATATGGGGGGACAGGCTTATTTGGCGTACAGTAAAACGGTAAAATTAAGGACAAAGTGTAAAAGAGGAAGAAAATAATTGTATATAACCAGGAAAAAAGAAGAGGCTCATGTCATAAAATGGCATGGGCTTCCTTTTTACATAAAAAGATAGTCTAAAAAGATGGATACAAATAAAAAATAGTCTAAATTTGTGGAAATAAATCAGGCACCGGGAAAAAGTAGTCCAAATTCTAGGATATAAAATATGGGGTATTAGTCCAAATTTGTGCAGTGTGGAAAACGCTGAAATGCAGTAAATATAAGGGATTAGTGGAATAAAAAGGCAGAGCATATTTATTCTATATGGTAATTCTTTCTAGCGTGTATAAATACAATCTGTTTTACCAGAAGACGGAATCGATTCTTGTGAATAAGTAGAAAACTTCTTTTGAAACTCCGTGTGGAAATCGGCACATAGTGCCGGTCTGAATTGTTTGTATAAGACAGAAGTGTATTGGCAATAAGACAGAAAATGGCGTTTTAAGTGAAACGAACAATTGTTAATGCGGACATAAGGTTATTGTATAATTGGAAAGTATGTGTGAAATATTTTTACCAAAGCAATAATGAAAAGCAATTATAAGAGCAAAAAACACAAGTGAAATGATTTTATAGTCAGAAAGGATATTAGTAATTAAAGAATCTACCCTGAAATTGGCTGGAGAGAGAAAAAAGGGTAGCGTAAAGTAACGTGGATTTCCAGCTTTAGATATGTTACTATATAATCAGGAAAGAATCCAGAGAGCAGAAGTGATATGCCTCCGGGTTCTTTTATTATATCCTGTTGTACCGAAATTCGGTACGCAATAATTTATAGGGAAAAAGAAAGGAAGTTGTTCATGAAACAGAAACTGGTAAACATAGTAGAAAAATTTGTTGAAATAATAATAGTTCTTATGGGGGAACTAATAAAAAATGTTTGCCTTCTTTTTGCATTTGGCTTTTGCATAGAAGGCAAACATTTGGAAATGTGGATAGCTGTTATTTGTGGTTACACATATGAGATAATATATTATAAGACGGCATTATTTCCATACATAAGTCCAATAGAAAAAAGTTTAAGGGGAACAGTAGAAACGTTAGGGAAAGTTATACAAAAATTGAAGTAGGAAAGCCTGATAATGGGTGTCAAGGTAAATGCTATTCTATAGGTAACAATGTTGTTATGGTTGAGAAAAATGGTGTGATTCAAATTTTAAATAGATAAGCCACATTTGTACCAAAATTCGGTACAGCTTAAAAAGATTTTATTAACCCCAAAAGTATGATATAATCCGAGGAGAAAAATATGTTTATAGTACAAATTATAATATTTATATTAGTTATAGTAGCTGCAATAGAAGGAATGTTTTTACACATATTGATTCAAGAATATAGAAAACAGTTTTTGAAGACGGAGCTACTGACGAAAATAATAGAAGAAAGGTTTTCAAAATATGGAGAAAATTTTGATAAAAGGTAGTTCCCATACAGTTGAAGGACAAATAAAAGATTTGAGAGAGGAATGTGGTGAATTAAAGCGTGTAACAGTATTTTTTGATAATTATAATTTTATTATTAAAAATTATAAGCTGTTATCGGATAATGTTCATTTGATTTTGCAATTTGAAGAGAAAGAAATACAGGTTGAATCAGCAAATTGCGGATATAACGGAGGTGGACCAGATGCTACCTTGTCTGTTTTGACAATGTTAGGATTAGACCAAAAGCAGATGAAAGAATTTATTTATTATCATACGGCAGTTGATTTTAAGATAAGCAGTGGGAAAATTTATGACATAGACACATTTTTTCTCTTTTATTCAACTAAAGGTTTAGGTGATAAGCCATTGCGTAGTAAGATTGAACATAATAGGAATGTTTCTGTTGATTTAGAAAAAAGGAAAATTTTAATATATAATCCGCAAAGAACGTGTTGGGGAGGTTTTATAAATCTAATAAACTATATGGATAATATTAGAATGGAGTATTATATTGGCGAAAATAGTACGTTAGAGGGAGGTTTGTATCTTGGAAAGGAATTTAAAAGGGATATTCAGCGAGGTGTTGATAAGCCGGATATTAAGGGGGTAGAACATGTAAATCTTTGTTTGTATAGTGATAATTTTAATGTGTCTTGCTTAATAGACCGAGAGTGTGAGGTGCAGGTAATAGAATCAACCTATTTGGCATTGACAGGAAGGGAACTTCATATTAAAGATAGATACAAATTATGTACGGATAAAGGAGCTGCTATACGGGAGTTATTCAAAATATTATTGAACAAGGAGTCAGAGGTGTATGAGATGATTCCAATAACAAGGGCAGGAAAAGAGAAACGTAACAGATGAAAGATATAATAGGTATAATACAGTTCATATTAAAAGAAGGAATTATTCCTATCATAGTTACTAGTATAGGGATTCTGATAGATCATAAGTTTATCAATAAATCAGAAGAAAAAAATATAATACCAAGTATGTATATATTAAATTTAACAGGAAGAGAAAAAACCTTGTTAAATAAGAAGAAAATAAAAAAGAGCAAACATCTAATTAAGTTCTATTATGATGAGTTTCAACCAGACGAAGATGTAGAAGTAGAAAAAACGATTAGATTTGAAAATATTACATTTGAAGAAATTTTAAACGAGGCAGATTATGGAGTGGAAGTGATTGGATTTGAAAATATAAAAACGATTGGATTGTCATTGAAATATATGAATATGAGGGGACAGGAACTTCAACAGCTGGATGACGAGGTGATTCCGGTATTGGTTGATGGGGACGAGCCATATTGTTTGATATGCAATCCGAAAGATGTACCACTTAGTTTTCATGGAATGTTTCAAGAACAACCTGTAGAATATCGAATAAAAGGAAGTGATTGCGTAATATCTGCAAAAATAGAAAAAAAGAAACGGAGAAAAAGGGGTATCCTAAAGTAACGTGGATTTCCAACTTTAGGTATGTTACTATATAATTAGGAAAGAATCCAGAGGACAGAAGATCCTCCGGGTTCTTTTTGTATAATGTACCAAAATTCAGTATAGAAAGGTTGAGAATGTATGGGAAAAAGAAAAAATATTATTTGCTTTCATACAAAGAAAGTAAGTTGAGATTTTGTTCTGTTAGGAGGCGTCCTATTTCATAAATGATACCAGCAGATTTATTTAGCGGAGATTCAAGAATATGATGACATTTAGTATGGCGATATACTATACCGTCAAAGTAGATGTCACAATACAGAGGAGAAATGTCTAATACATGGTGTGCCGGCAATATAGCTGTTGAGTCATAGATGCCAGAGAATGAAGAATGATAACCATTTCCAATAATCAATAAATTTATGGGAAAAATAAGGGTGTTATTAAAATGGTTGGATTCTTGATAATTGAAAGGCTGGCTGATATTACTGCCAATGGTACTCAGTGAATTTGCAAGTCTTTCAAAGTTCCAAGGAAATGAAAGAGTGGGATTTAGTGCAATGTCTATATGTAAAGTATTAGAAAGTGGGATTGAACGAGCTTGGGAAAGCTCGGAGTAGCAGTGTGGACAATAGTGTGGAGACAGTGTGAAAAATGGTGGTGTTTCTGGAAAGTGCTGCTTGTATTTTAAGGTGCGAGAAAAAATATGATATTCTTCATCTAGTGTAAGTAAACGTATCAGTTTATTAATCCCATTTAAAGAAAATTGTTGGTTTAAATGAGGATCATTTATAAAGTTATGTTTAATAATATATTCAGCCAAATTTAAATAATCTTGTTGAGTAGAATAATATTTATTTTTTAGTAGTATATCCTTTAGCATATTTGGAATATTGTGATATTTATGAAAATTAGGAAAAGTAAAATTTTTATTCATTGGTATTCTCCATGGAGGTGATGAGTTGTATCAGTTTGTATTTGTTTTAGTATTAAGTATAGGAATTTTAATAAAACTTGTCAAGAATAAGAGAAAAGCGAAGAAAAAATGTCAAAAGCAGATACTTTTGTTAGCGAAAGAGTTGTTAAACACACAGATTGAAATTTTAGAAAAAGAAGATTTTAAGTCTGTGACAATGGAGTTGGAAATTGCCAAATATTTGAGGGATGCAGTTATTTATAGAATAGCTGATGGGAGTTTTGACGAAAGAGATATTCGTAAGGCACATAAGTGGATTCAAGATGAATTTAAAGAAAATTTAGATTTGTGTGTATTTATGTACCGAAATTCGGTACATAAAAGGTATTGACTTTTGTACCAACATATATTATGATTTATGTACAAACAAAAAGGAGGTGCAAAATGTCTCCGAGAACAGGAAGACAAACGGACAATCCCAGAAAGGAACGTCTTGGAATAAGGGTAACAGAAGAAGAACTTAGAAAATTACAGGTGTGTTGCCAAAAGACAGGGAAAAGTAAAACTGAAGTAATTAGTGAAGGTATCAAGATGGTTTATGAAAGAGTAAGCAATAAAAAATAGAATTATTGTTTTTTACATTGACCAAGTACCGAAGTGTTCTTAAAAGAGGGGTATCCTAAAGTAACGTAGATTTCCCTCTTTGTATATGCTATGATATAATTAGGAAAAATTCAAAGAGGGAAAAGAAACGTACCGAAATTCGGTACACAGAAAAATAGGAAGAATTTACTAAAAATCCTTTATCTACAAAGGAAAAAGTAATATAATAAAGCCAGAAACAGAAGAAGGGAGAGGTTTCAATGAAAAAGAATAGAGTTATGTTAGCAGTAGCAGTTGCCTTGACAGTAGCTATGGTTGGAACAGGATGTGGTTCTAAGAACGATGATACCGTAGCAACACAAAAGGAAACTACCATAAGTACAAAAGATAAAAAAGCAGCAGATACGAAAGATACAAAAGAAATTGCAAAAGAGAATACAGATAAACAGGAACAGACGCAACAGCAAGAGACAGAAGTAAATGCAGAACAGGAGGTAGTGGCACAGCAGGCTGTAGCAGCAGATAACAGTACAGTTGATACAAAAGGTTCTTCCAATAATGAAGCGAATAATACCAACACAGCAAACAGACCTTCTGCAAATACTACATCTACTTCCGGAAATGGACATGTAACAAATACCAATGCAGGAAGTAATCCAGCACCTAATACAAATAATAGTGGTGGTAATACTTCAGGCAATCCAACTCCGGCACCAACACCTACACCGGCACCAACGCAGCATCAGCATACATGGGTACATGTAGATGCCACTGGGCATAATGAAACAGTAGTGGTACAAGCTGCCTGGGACGAACAAGTTCCGGTGTATGGAAATGTAGCACATGCTATATGCAATCAATGTGGTGCAGATATTACAAGTGACCCATGGGGACATTTGGAAGCGAATATTGAAACCTGTTGGGCATACCATACAGAATATGTGCAGACGCAAACAGGTACACAGACAGTTCACCATGATGCGGTAACGGAACAACGGTGGGTACAAGACACTCCTGCATATGATGTATGTTCTGGTTGTGGCGCTACAAAGTAGGAGATGTTTTGAAACAGGGTAGCGTAAAGTAACGTAGATTTCTGTTAAGAAATATGTTGCGATAGAATCAGCAAAATAGAATAAGAGTACAAAAAAAGCGTATGAAAAATCATGCGCTTTTTTTGTACTCTTTTTTGGAGGTATAGAGAGTGAGAAAAGAAAGAAAACGGTCAAGGGAGCCACCTTAAGAGCCACTTTTTGATTAAGAAGTATAGAAAAATATGAGGAAAGGAAAAGAAGATGCAAAAAGTAAAAAGATTGATTTCGTCATTGTTGGCTACAGTGATGTGTGCAGCAATGATATGTCAGCCGATGACTTCTTTTGCAGGAGGACAGGATACCATTTCGGTTGGTCTGAATGTAGGGGCTAATTGTAGCTATGGAAGTTACAGCACGCATTATTACAGAGATACTACAAATGGTAATTCCTTTGCGTACTGTGCACAGCCATCCAAGAATTCTCCGGCAGGAGGAACTTATACGGCTAGTGTTTCAAATGTAGCCGGATTGAGGGCAATCCTTTATTATGGCTATGGAGGTCCGGGGTTCGAAGACCCTAATTATGGAGCAAAGAAGATATTTGATTTTTCTGACACAGAAATTTCCAAGGAACGAATCCCTTATGCTTATACCCATACGCTTGTAGCACTTGCCTACTGTGGCGGTAACTGGGATGCAATGGGGAGTTCTATACAGCAGGGAATGGTAGATTTAAAAAGTGCATTTACAGATGTATATAACTTTTATCGGGACAAGGATTCCGTAGTTCCAAGTGGTTTTACTGCCTACCTGTTTAGTACAGGTGGAGCTACACAGATAATGGCGACTTGGAGGTATATTCCTACCGGAAAACTGAAATTGAAAAAAGTATCAGCCAATCCGAGTCTAACAAATGGAAATAGTTGCTATAGTCTGGAAGATGCAGAGTTCGGTATTTATACGGAACTTGCTTGTACAAATCAAGTGGCAACGTTAAAGACAGATGTTGCCGGAGATAGCAATGAGGTGGAAGTAAATGAGGGAACATACTATGTACGAGAAAACAAAGCACCGAAGGGGTTTGCTAAAAGTGATGAGGTAATACCTGTGAACGTAACTTCAGGGCAAACAACTACAGTGACATTTGAAGATTTGCCACAGAATGACCCTGTAAGAGTGGTTTTGGGAAAAATAGATAAAGAGACAAATCGAAATAAACCACAAGGTAGTTCTAATCTTGCTGGAGCGGAGTTTACTGTAAAATTTTATGAAGACTATTATGATACGGATCCGGCAATACAAGGAAAGACACCAATACGTACATGGGTTTTAAAAACAAATGGAAATGGATTTGCCGGTTTGGACAATGCATTTAAAATTTCAGGAGACGAATTTTGGTATTTAAATGGTTATACGGTGCTTCCGTTAGGTACAATAACTATTCAAGAGACAAAAGCTCCAGATGGCTATCTCATTAATAATGAAGTGTTTGTGAGACAAGTCACAAGCAATAGTGATATCGAAGCAGTCAACACCTACAACCAGCCTATTGTTAAAGAACAGACAATCCGTGGTGGTGTAAAGATTGCCAAGATGGATAGTCAGAAACAAAAGTCAGAGGCGCAGGGTTCTGCAACACTGGGAAATGCAGAGTTCAGTATTGTGACATTAAATAAAAATACCGTTGTAGTAGATGGCAGGGAATACAGTCAGGGACAAGTTTGTAAAACTATTGTAACGGACCCAAAAACGAAAATAGCGTCAACCACCGCTAATGAACTACCGTATGGAGATTATAAGATTTTTGAATCCAAGTCTCCGGACGGTTACCTAATGGAAGGCACACTGGAGCGTACATTCAGTATTAGAGAGAATGGTGTAATCGTAGATTTAACCGGTAGTGAAAATGCTATTTTGAATGATGTAATCCGTGGTGGTGTGAAGATTTCCAAGCGTGATTATGAATCAAAGGAAACAGTGCCACTCGGTGATGCATCATTAGGAAATGCAGAGTTTAGCATTATAACATTAAATGAGAATACGGTTCTTGTTGATGGAAAAGAATACAGTTATGGACAGGTTGCAAAGAAGATTGTTACGGATGATGAGACGAAAATAGCATCAACCGCGGCAGATACACTTCCACGAGGACATTATAGAATCGTGGAGAGCAAAGTACCGGAAGGTTATCTGATGCAGGGCATATTAGTGCAGGAATTTGACATCGTAGAAGATGGTGTAATCGTAGATTTAACAGATGCAGACCATTCTATTCAGGACCAGGTAAAACGTGGGGATTTTGATATTACCAAGATTGACAGTTCTTCACAGAATACCATGGCAGGTGTAAAGTTTAAGATAACTTCTGACACAACCGGAGAATCCCATGAGTTTACTACAGACGAAAATGGTTATTACTCTTCCTCTTCTGATTGGAATAAGCACAGCAGCAACACCAATGGAGGTGGAGCAGAAGACGGTATGTGGTTTGGTATTTCTTCTAATGGAAATCAGGTTGCAGTAAATGACAATCTAGGAGCTTTACCATATGATACTTATACGGTTGAAGAACTTCCATGTGCAGCGAATGTAGGAAAACGTTTGTATGTAGGAAAGATTACCATTCGAAGAGATGGTGTCACAATCCATATGAACAATATTGAAAATGTTGGAGTTACCATTGGAACTACAGCTAAGGATGCAAAGACTGGAACACAGTATGCGTGTGCAGAACAGGATGCAACAATCATAGATACTGTTACTATGAGCGGCTTGGAGAATGGCGTAGAATATACCATAGTAGGAACCTTGATGGATAAAGAGACAGGACTTGCAGTAAAAGATACGGAAGGAAAGGAAATTACTTCCAAGGTTTCTTTTAAACCGACCACGGATATGATGTATCGGGATATGGAGTTTGATTTTGATGCTTCAGGGCTTGCCGGGCATGATGTGGTAGTATTTGAAGAACTGTATCAGGGCGAAAAACTGGTAGCAAGTCATAAAGACTTGAGTGATGAAGGTCAGACCATTCATTTCCCTGGCATTGGAACACAGGCATCGGATAAGGATACCGGAATTGATGTATCTATGGCAGATGAGGAAGTAACTCTTGTAGATAAGGTGTCTTATACCAACCTACGACTGGGAAAGAAATATACAGTCACAGGAACCTTGATGGATAAGGAAACCGGAGAAGCAATAAGAAATAAAGAAGGAAACAAGATTACAGCAAAGGCATCCTTTATACCGGAAGAAGCGGATGGAATAACAGAACTGGAATTTACTTTTGATGGTTCTTCCCTTGCCGGAAAGAGCATTGTTGTATTTGAAGAATTGTCCCGAAACGATAAGGTTTATGCGGTACATGCAGATATCGAGGACGAAGCTCAGACCGTACATTTTCCGAAAATTGCAACTACGGCAAAAGATAACGATACGCAGGTAAATGCCTCCTGCGCCGGTGATAAAATCACCATTACAGATACGGTGTCTTATGAGAATCTGATGCCGGGTTACAGCTACACGGTAAAAGGTCTTATTTATGACAAAGAGACAGGGGAGCCATTAGAAATAAATGGAGAACAGGTAACAGCAGAAGCAATGTTTACCCCGGAAGATACTTCCGGAACGGTAGATGTTGCTTTTTCATTTGCAGGAACAGGGCTTGCCGGAAAGAGCATTGTTGTATTTGAAAGTGTATATTATGGAAGTGCTGGTGGAGAAGAAATGGTTGCGCAGCATGCAGACTTGAAGGATGAAGGTCAGACCATTCATATCCCGAAAATCGGAACAACTGTAAGTGATTCTGAAACCGGGGTTAATTTATCCCATGCAGAGAAAGAGATTACCGTAACAGATACGGTGTCCTATGAGAATCTTATTCCGGGCAAAGAATATAAGCTAAAGGGAGTACTGATGGATAAGGAAACCGGAGAAGCGGTAAAGGATAAGGAAGGAAATGAGATAACCGCAGAGGCATTCTTTACACCGAAAGAAGCGACCGGAACAGCGGACGTTGTTTTTAAGTTTGATGGAACAGAGCTTGCCGGAAAAACATTGGTTGCATTTGAAGAGTTATCCCAAAATGATGTGATATATGCAGTTCATACGGATATCGAGGATAAAGCACAGACCTTGTATATTCCGAAAATCGGTACGCAGGTGAAGGATTCTGAAACACAGGAGAATGTCTCTTGTGCAGATGAAGCGGTTACTCTTATTGATACGATATCTTATGAGAGCTTGAATCCAACTTGTATTTATACGATAAAGGGTACTGTTTATGACAAAGCTACCAAGAAGCCGTTGCTGGTAGATGGAAAAGAAGTAACAACACAAATGGAGTTTTCACCGAAAGAGTCAAGCGGAACAGTAGACGTTACATTCCGTTTTGATGGAACAGACCTTGGAGGAAAGACCCTGGTTATTTTCGAGACTGTTTCTTATAACAACGGAGAAAAAGAGGTAGTGGTTGCAGAGCATGAGGATATTGAGGATAAAGCTCAGACACTTTATGTTCCGGAGATTCATACCAATGCAGTAGATACAGCAACCCATGAACACAGCGGTGTTGTAGGTGAAAAGATGCAGCTTATTGATACGATTTCCTACAAGAACTTAATACCGGGAAAAGAATATACCGTAAAGGGAGTTTTGATGGACAAGTCTAATGGAAAGGAATTTCTGGATGCATCAGGAAATGTTGTGACTGTAGAAACTGCATTTGTTCCGCAAGAGGCGGACGGTAGTACAAATGTAATATTTCAGTTTTCGTGTACGACAGCGGCTACGGTTGTGGTAATGGAAAATGTATATTATAAGGACAAGCTGGTTGCAGTACATGCTGACTTGGAGGACAAAGACCAGACCGTTACATATTCTGTTCCGGAAAAGGAACAGGAGCAGCCAAAAGCAAAGACAGGAGATAAATCACCTGTAGAAGCATTGTTGGTAATAGCAGCCGGAGCAGGGGCAATGCTTGGTATAGCTTTATATCTAAGAAAGAAAGACAGTAAGGAACAAGGTAAAAAGAAAAATCAGAAAAGAGAAGAGGAATAAAGATATGAGAAAAAAGAGATCAGCTAAAACAACTATTGGTACCATTATTGTTTTTATTTTGGCACTTGTGCTCTCCATTGTGGGAGTACAGGTTTTGCCGATACCGGGAGAATATAGAATGATGACATTCTTTTTATCAATTCCGGCAATTTCATTTTTAGGCGTATTTGTTTTAAGTAAATTAGGAAAAAAGAGAAAGTAGGAGGAAAAGAGTATGCAAAATGAAGCAGTAAAGAAGAAAACAGAAGATATGAAGGAAACAATGAATCAGGAAACAATGAATCAGGAAAAATGGAGAAACAGGGTCGCAAGACTGGCTTTTCTTTTTGTGTTCACATCGGCACTTATTTTTCAACCGGCATTGTTTACCAATGCAACAACGATTGATACTACACCAATTACATCAAGCTTTGATAATTTAAAGGCGATTGTAACAGCCATTATTTCCAGTATTGGTACAATCATTACATTATGGGGAATCTCTGAATGGGGAATTGCATTCCAGGGACAGGATGGTACGATGCAGGCAAGTGCCTTTAAGCGAATTGGTGGTGGAATGGTAATGGTATTAGCACCGCAGATTGTGGGGCTTTTGGTGTAAGAAGAAAGGATAAGGTGAAATATGCTGAACGATATTTTGGATGGTTTCTGGTCAGCGATAGCATCTTTGCTTACACCCTTTTATTCCGCAGGAGTAGCAATCTGGAATGGAATGCTTTCACTTATTGGTGCAGTATCCGTGAATACGCCGGAAACCTTTTCAGAAGGAACATGGACGTATATCACGGATACATTGTATCCGTGGGCACTTTCCATTGGTGCGTTGATGCTTAACATCTTTTTTATGATAGGAATTATCCGACAGACAACAAATCTAAAACAAAATTTCACATTGGAAATATTTATAGATTGTTGTATTAAGGCTGTATTTGCAAATTTGCTAATGCTTTCAGGAATAGAGCTGATGAAAAGTTTCTTTTCTATGGCAAGCGGAATCTGTTCCAGTCTGATGCTTGAAACGCCATCTATAGCAGTACAGGAAGATCAGGATTTGGGTAGCGTATTGTTCTATATGATATTTGGATTTCTGTTTTTGATTGTATGTATGGTGTGTTCGGTTATGGTTTTTTTAACAGTATACGGACGTTTCCTACAACTGTATTTACTGGTAGTAAGTGGTCCGATTGCATGGGGAACTTTGCCGGGAGGACAGGGAGTATCACAGACTGCTTTTGCATGGCTTAGAACTTTTTTGTCGAAGACATTTGAGGTAGTAATGATTGTGATTGCAATACTGATTGCCGGAAAGATGTGTAGTTCTATTGATTTTGGTACACTGTCCGGAATTGGAGGAATTTTTGACGGAGCAATTCAAGCGTTACAGAACATCTGTGTAATGGTATTGCTTACTGCATCTGTGAAAGGAATGGATGTATTTATGAAGCGTGTATTTGCGCTGTAATCAAAGAAAAGGCAGAGAGAAAGGAGAAAAAGGATGCCGAAATTGAATGTAAATTCTCGATTTTCAGAGAAAAAGGCAATGACAGTGCCGGTAGTACCGATACCGAAAAAAGTAAAGGATGCTTTAAATATTGATGAGGTACGCAAAAACGGAATATTTAAAATAGAACCGATGGATGGATTGGCATTGTATGATCAGTGCTATATTTTTGAAGATATTAATTATAAGAATCAGGATGAGGGTAAAAAGACCAGCACACTTTTAGAAGTGATGAAATGGTTTAAGAGTATGAGTACACAGTTTAAGATTACCATAGCTAATGAGCAGCAGGATATGGATCAGTTTATGGAAGAACTGTTTAAACCTTTGCATGGAGAAGAATATCCGGAACTGGAACAGGGACTGGGGGATTGGATTAATCAAAAGCTGGAAGAAGGAAGCAAAGATATTAGAAGAATTTTGTATCTTACGGTTACTTGTAGAGCAAAGTCTTTTGAAGAAGCAGCAGTATTCTTTAATACACTGGATACAACATTGCAATTTTTGTTTGCTACTTTAAAGAGTCGTTTATATCGTATGTCAGGAGTGGAGCGTTTGATATTGTTGCAGCGAATGTTGCGAGCTGGAGAACAACAGGGAATATTGCCGCAGGAAGCAAGTCTTTTGGATGGAACAGATAACTGGAAAAATCAGATTCTTCCTACAGCAGTAGAAGCGGAGATGGACTGTCTTAGAATTAATAAAAGATATGTAAGCATCTTGTTCGCCCATGACTATGATCAGACCTTAGATGAAGAAAAGGTAGTACATGGACTGACAGATACTTTATTTCCAACTTATATCACACTGGATATAGAACCGGTGCAACGACGACTTTTGAAAGATAAGCTCCAGAGTGCCCATACCAATAACGAAATGTCCATATCCAAGGAAAGAGATAAATACTACAGTATGCATCAATATGGAGCAGGAACTTCTTACCAGTTAAGCAAGAAAAAGGAAGAACTGGAAGCTATGATGGATCAGGTAGATGACAATGACGAAGAGGCAGTATTCTTAGGTATGCTTGTAATGGTATCCGCAGATACGTTAGAAGAACTGGAGAAACGTGTAGATACTTTGAAACAGATTGCAAAGGGGAACGGTTATTCCTTAGAACCATATTACCGCAGACAGTTGAAAGCACTGAATACAGTATTGCCAATTGGTGGGCGGCAGGTAAATCATATGCGTTCCTTATTTACTTCTTCTGCAGTAGCATTTCAACCGTTTTATGCCAGAGATCTTCAGGATAAAAATGGATTTGTGTATGGGCTTAATCGAACAACCAAGCATTTGTTACGAGGAGATAGAAAAAAATTGAAAGCACCACACGGAATGATTGCAGGACATTCAGGTGGTGGAAAATCTTTTTTAATCAAGGAAACAGAAATAGGTCAGACATTGCTATTTACAGATGATGACATTATTATTCTTGATCCAAACAATGAGCAGGAAGATTATATTAAGTTATGTAATGGGCAATATTTTGATTTTACACCACAATGTAACATACATTTGAATCCGTTTGAAGTACCGGATGATATATGGAATGGTACAGAGGTAGAGAGAAATAAATTTATTGCGCAGAAAACGGAGTTTGCCAGTGCCTTTTGTGCTGCAACAATGACAAATATCTTGGTTACACAGGTGCATATCGTACATATAGGACGTGCTGTTAGAAAAATTTATGAAAGTTATTTTAGAAAAAAGAGAAGAGGAAAGCAGCCTACACTTCGAGATATTCGAGATAATTTAAAGAAACAGTTAGATGAGGCAGATACACAGGAAGAAAGAAGAATGCTTTTGGATATTGTGGATTCGTTGGAAGAGTATACAGATGGAGTTTATGATATGTTTGCATATCCCTCTAATCTGGATATGAATTCCCGATTGGTAGGATTTGGACTTAAAAATATTCCTAAAACCGTGTGGGAGCCGGTAATGGTTACACTAATGCATTTTCTTTCCATGAGAATTGAACATAACCAAAAGAATCTGGTAGCTGCTCGATTAGTTGTTGATGAAGCACAGGTACTTTGTGACAAAGGTTCTTCTGCCGAACAGCTTCTTTATGCGGTAGAAACTTATCGAAAGGTAGGAGCGGTAGTAACATTGGCAGTTCAGAACCTTACTCGTGCTTTGGAAAATCCGGAGTTAAGAGATATGTTTTCTAACTGTCCTTATAAATGTTTTTTGGATCAGGGCGGCGTGGATGCGGCAAGTTTAGCACAGATTCAGGAATTTTCAGAAGAAGAACTGCGAGCCCTGGAAGAAGAAATACCGGGGAGAGGTGTGATGGTATGGGGCGGACAGGTTTATCTTTTTGATGCCCGGATGAATGAAAAGAATGTGCTTTACAATCAGTTCAATACGAATTTCCATGAAAAGGCAGAACAGAAAAAAATGCAGGAAGAAGTAGAAAGGGAGCAGTGATTCTATGGAAGTAAAGAAAAGAGCACCGGATGTACTTCGGGTAGCAGGTACTTCTTTGCGAACAGTCGATAGAGCCATCCGTACTAAAAAGGGATGTTTGAAGAAAGGACTTACAGCATCTGTTATTGGGGCAGAGGAAGAAGAGGATAAGACAAAGGATAAATCGGATTCTCCTTTTGAGAGAAATAGACTTGCAAGAAGGAGAATACGAGGAGGAAATGTTTCGAAACAAACGATACAAGAACGTTATCGTCAGAATCAAAAAGAGCAGGCAGAAATTGGAAAGTACATGGAAAAGCAAAAGGGGTATGAGGAAGATATTAAAAGAAAGCCTGGCACTAAGAGTTCTTCAGGACTGGATAACAGATGTATTTCCCAAAATTTCCAACGAGAAAACAGAGGTAATGGTGGTAGTAACAGTGGCATATTTCAACCGTTTAAGATTAAGAGTGTATCAGAAACCTTGACAGCTCAAAAGGTTGAAAAGAAATCTAAGGAGGAGCGAGAGAGAGTATCATTAGCTGCCCCGAAGGGTGTCGGGAAAAAGGCAGGAAGAGTAGCAGGAAAAGCAGCGACGGCAGCAACGAGAGCAACTGTAACAGCAACAACTGGAGCAATGACCGGTGGAACTTCTGTAGCAATCGAAGCAGCAGTAAGAACAGTTACAGGAGCAATCAGAAAAACCAAAGAGGCATTACAGGCATCTGTAATACAGGAGGAAGAAAAGCAACCAGGGAAACCATCAGGTGGCATGATAGGGATTTTGATTGCAGGAATCATTAGCTGTTTAATTCCACTTGTCATGACATTGACTCTTTTATTGCCAATCGTATTTATAGGAAGTGTATTTCAAATACAGGAGTTGAATGGAGCAAATCGTATAGTGTTGATTGCCAGACAGGAAGCAAACGACGCTGAAGAAAATATCGGTGGACAGAAATATAAAGACTGGTACAGGTTAGATGCAGACTGGTGTGCGATATTTGTTTCATGGTGTGGTGATCAATGTGGCTACTTAAATTCAGACATTATGCCAAGAACTGCAAGCGTAGATGTGATGAAAAATTGGTATGAGGATAAAAAATTATATCATACCAAAGAGAGCGGGTACGAACCGAAGATGGGAGATATCATTTTCTTTGGTAATGGAGCATCCCATGTTGGAATTGTTTCAGAGTATAACGCAGAAGATGGAGTTGTTAGAACTATAGAAGGAAATACCGGAAGATCCGTTGCAACGCCATACCATGCCGGAAGCAGAGTGAAAGAGAATTGGTATCCTACCACTTATAAACAGATTATCGGGTATGCAACTCCAGAGTATCCGTTGGAGGTAATTGAAATTCCGGAACCTTATGGAACAGAATATTCCTACATGGGCTGGCAGATGATTACATCTAAAAATTCGAAGCAGTACAAACTCCGTGAAGAAGCAGGAATGAATTTTGATGAAGACGGTTTTGGAAAGATTAACGACAGATATGTTATTGCATGTACAACAACATTCGGTCAGGTGGGAGATTATATTGACTGGGAGTTGGATAATGGTACGGTAATAAAAACAGTAATAGGAGATATAAAAAATCAAAATGATGAAGGATGTAATGAATGGGGACATCGTAATGGTTTATGTGTTATCGAGTTTGTAGTTGATAAAGGAAGCTGGTATGGAAAAGGAAAATATCCTACAGATTTTCATTCAGAATGGGATGGAAGAACCGTACGAGCAACAAAGGTGGGAAGCTTTTGGTAGTGGAAATAAGAAAGGAGAAGTTGGATGAATATACCTATTAATAAGGATTTGGAGGAGGAATATAAGAGTGAATGGATGAAGGGGTTTGATTATCGGGAAATTGGGTTCGTGGTAATCAGTATTATCATTATTGCTGGAGTAGCAGTTTTAGCATGGTGGAAATTTGGCGTTCCTATTGATATTTGTATTTACATAGGATTGCCATTTGGATTTCCGTTTTTGATTTTGGGATTTAAAAAAATCCAAGGACTAACCGTTGATGCTTATTTAAAAGAGATGCTTTATGAGTGGAGAACAAGAGAATTAGTATATGATGCCGATGAGATTCCAGAAGAGAATCGTGTATTCACGATGGAGAGAAAAAAGAAAAGAAGAGGAGGAAGAATCGGTGAAAAAGAAAAATAAAAAGAAAGCCAATACATACGGAAACAGTTTGAAATGGAAAGCATTGCTGCTGATTGTAGGAATTGTTGCAATAGTAGGATTGACAGTAATGCAGCACACACAGCGTGAAAAGAGAAATGAAAAGAAAGCAGTAGCGCAAGAGGAACTACAGGAAAAAATTCAACAGGAAACAGAGAAAACAGAAAGCCATGATGAGAGTGTACCGGAATCCGGTACACAAAAGAAACAACAGGGAGTAAGTATCATAAATCTTGATGAGTATGCCACGAGGCTTATGGGGGATAATACAAAACTTTTGAATAAGCGTTTGGAAGAGTGGGTAAAAGATTATCAGTTAAATGCAGAAGAGGGAACTATTATTCATGTCATGGTGCCCCAAAGTGATCCGCAAAGCATTAACTTTTATATTCGTCTTTCCGATGAAAGAGCTTCATTGGTTTTGCTTGCTTATCATCCGAGAGAGAATGTTGTAACAGCAAGTCAGTGTAATTATACGGAAGAAGAAATTGCAAATGAAGTTTGGGAAGCTGACAACGGACCGGCAGTAAGAGACGTATCACCGGAACAGGATACCCCACAACAAAATATGACAGAGCAAGGAGAGGTCATCCCAGATACAAATCAGCAGGAAGGAGCACAGACCAATGATGTTACTGGACAAAATTAATTATGAATTCAAATGCTTTTTCCTGGACCTGATGAGAACTAGCAAGGAAAATATTTTTGCTCACAGTGCAGAGATTGAGACAAAAAAGAAATTGCTTTTGCATTTGCAAAGCATGGTGGAAAACATGGACGAGGATGCAGAAAGGGTTTTGCTTTTGCAGAATAATTTGTTGGAATCAGCTTACTGTTATATAAAGGATATGAATACAGAAAGTGATGCTGACTTAAAAGAAACAGTAGGTAAGTGGAAAGATTTTCTGATACAGGAAAATATAAATACAAAGGGTCTTAGGGGTGTCCCCTAACAAGAAGCACGCTGCATTTTGAAAAAATGTAGGACAAAGTGCGTATCTTGCAAAAAGGAGACGGAAGTCTATGAGAGAAAAGAGAGAAAAAGAAAAGGTTTTGAGAGAAAAAAGAGAAGAATTTGAGAAAAAATCGCAATAATTAAGAGAGGATATGAAAGGAGAAACATGGAAATGCGAAGAAAATGGCAAAAGAATGGGAGACAGTGAGAGCTTTTGAAAAAGCGTGAGAGAAGTGTGCAAAGGTTTTGAAAGAAAGAGAAAAGTGTTTTAAGAGGAAAATACAAGAAGAGTGAAATGAGATTGACAGCATTTTGAAATAAGATAGAATTTTTGCGTACCGAAATTCGGTACATACTGTGCAAAAAAATGAAAGTAAAACTCCCAGCTAAAATGATAAGTAGAATAGTTTGAAAAGGAGGAACATGTAATGGAGCGGAGAAAAACATTGAAGAATGGAAGGGGAAGCCGAAAGCAAATTGATATGCCAAAAGTATATCAGGAACTGGACTCTGGGCGAAGCGTGAAAAGTGTTGCAGAGGAATGGGGTGTAAGTCCTTCAACTTTGCATCGCCGTCATCATGAATACCAGGCAGGGCTTGCAATGATACTTGATGAACTTCCACCGTTGCCGGAAGATATGGATTCTTCTTTTAGGAAAAAAGCGGACGAGAGGGGGTAACGTAAAGGAACGTAGATGTTAAATTTGCATTGTGGTAAACTATAATTAGGAATATAGGAAGACGGGAATTTAGTTATGAACCTGTCTTTTTTTATGCCCGGAAAGGAGAAAAGATTGGAAGAAAAAATAAAAAAATGGGAGGAAGAGATTGAGCGAGTTGCAGAAAAACAAAAGGAAATGAATGAAAAAAGCAATGAGCGAATCAGGGAACTCAGAAAGAAAATTCAAGAGGCAGAAGCTATCTTAAAGCGAGAAAACGATCAAATGATTGCGGCTGTAGTCCGGGAGGTGTATGGAGAAGTAAATAGAAAAAATTTGGAAATGTTTAAAAGAAAGATGCAAGAGCTGAAGGTGGAACAGAGACAGGAGCAGCCGCAGAAGGTGACGGATTTATGAGTGTAGGTATGTGCTTATGGAACAAAAAACAGAGAAAATTAGAATAAGAGTTACACCGGAAGAGCTGGAGCATTTGAAAAAATGTTCCGGCTCTTCTTCTATCGTGTTTAAAAATGGACGAGAGAATTTTTCCGGTTATCTTCGTGAAAAACTGTTGTTGGAAACAAATCATAAAAACCAGGTGATGGAAAAAGAAATAAAAGAGCTACGTTATGAGCTGCGTAAAATTGGAACGAATGTAAACCAGATAGCAAAGAAAATAAATGGTGGATTTGGAACAGCAGGAGATATTGCGGAGCTTAAAAATTATATGGAACGTATAGAAAAGATTATGGATGATTTTTACAAGGAGGTGGAATCTATTTGGCAATCACCAAGTTAATGTACATGAACCAGTCAAAAGGTTGTCCACATGATCATTTAAGAAATGCAATCGATTATATTTTAGATGTAAAACATGATGGAGCAAAGACAGCAGGTGGAACTCTTGTGGGAGGAAATTCCGGTATTGACCATAAAGAAATTTTGGAAAACTTTTTGGAAACAAAACGAGCGTATGGGAAAATGGATGGAAGGCAGGGGTATCATTTTGTAATTTCGTTTGCGCCAGGAGAAACAGACACTGCAACTGCTTATGATGTTATAAGGGAATTTTGCGAGCAATATCTGGGAGATAATTATGATTATGTATTTGCGATACACAACGACAAAGAGCATGTTCATGGGCATATCATTTTCAACTCCGTCTCCAGAATGACCGGATATAAATACCATTATAAAAAAGGAGATTGGGAGAAGTACATTCAACCTATTACGGATCAGGTGTGTATTGAACATGGATTTGAACCATTGAAGTTTGAAAAGGGTGCACTAAGACAATCTTATGCATCATGGGCAGTGAAGAAAGGTGGTCGTATTGATTGGACACGCATTATATGTGCAGATGTAGATTATGCAATCCAGGTTTCATCAAATATGAAGGAGTTTTATGAAAACATGGAGAAGATGAATTATACAATACGCAAGGGATATTCTCAAAAAGAGAAAAAATCAATGTTTACTTATATTTTTACAACACCAGAAGGAAAGGTGTATAAACGAAGAAGTATTCATAGGCTTATACCGATAGGTTATGGACCTGATGAAATAGAAGAAAGGATACGAACAAAAACAGGAAGTAAATCATATGAGCAAGTTGTAGAACAATTATCTAATCGTGCATCAGAGTATTTGAAACCAACAGTATTAAAAAATACACGAACCTATAAAAGATTGTATCAAGCGGTGAGTTATTATAAATTGCCAAATCCATTTGCCGTACCGGCATATCGAGTAAGAAATGATATGGTTAATTTAAACAAACTTCTTGAAGAGTGTAAGTATCTAAAAGAAAATCCAGTTAAGCATGAGGGGGAGTTGAAAGAACGTACAGTAAGGTTGGAAGAAAAGATAACGGCAATGCTAGAGCAGCGGAGAAAACTGTATGCTATTTACAATAATGCAAGTCAAGAAGAACGTGCAGCAATGGATGAATATGAGTCATTGCAAAGGCAGATGATTGTGGCAGAAGAGAAGCATGATGATATTTTTGAAAAGATTGAAGAGAAAATGCAAGAGCTGGAAAAAAGGTTTCCAGCAGAGATGTTAGAAGTAGCAGGAAGAATACAAAAGTTAGGCAGTGATATATATGCTGCCAGAAGAGAAAAGAGAATCCTTATAAGAATCGTACAGGCTGATATGCAGTTGGAACAGAAACTACAGGAACATCAGATAAGAAAATAGTATGTACCGAAATTCGGTACGGAAAGGAGAAGCATGATTATTTTTATTGATAGAGAAACTTTATCAGAAGAAGAACTCATAAGGGAATTGGAGGAAAAAGATGTTAGAAAAGACGAAGGAGTATAGAAAAGAACTGGCAGATAATTTTATACATGCATTGGAGGAAAAACAGTTAGACTGGAAGAAAGAGTGGAATGGAAAAAGTGCAGCACCAGTAAATGTAAAAAGTGGTGCGAAGTATAAAGGAATCAATCGCTTTCGCTTGATGATGGTTGCCATGCAAAGGCATTATGAAGATCCACGTTGGGCAACATTTCATCAGATTGCAGAAATGGGATACAAATTAAAAGATGCCAAAGGGCAGGGAGTAAAAGTGGAATATTGGTTCCCCTATGATAGAAATGAGAGACATGTAATCTCTTGGGATGACTTTTATAAATTTACTAATGGTACGCCGAATGAACGCTATATCTTAAGTGCAAGATATAGCGTTGTTTTTAATGGAAGTTTGGTGGAAGGATTACCGGAGCTATCAGAAGGAGAAAGAAATGATATAGCAGTAGATGAATTGGTTACAACACTATCTAAGAACATGCAGGTGGAAATTATACATAATGAAAATGACAGAGCGTTTTATAAACCATCGGAAGATAAAATATATCTGCCAAGCCCGGAACTGTTTCATTCTGATTACAGCTATAATGCAACTGCATTGCATGAACTGGCACATGCAACAGGAGCACCCACAAGATTAAATCGAAATATGTCTGGAAGATTTGGGACACCTGAATATGCATATGAGGAATTAATAGCAGAAATTTCCTCCTGTTTTATGTCAGAAAATTTGAAGGTAGAACAAGGACAGGAACATATAGACAATCACAAAGCATATGTACAGAGCTGGATTAAGGAAATAAAAGAAAAGCCGGAGACTTTGGTGAAAGCTATTTCAGAGGCAGAAAAAGTAACAACGTTTATGGAATATCATGCAGGTTTGATACCTCAGAAAGAGTATGAAAAGGTAGTCAACTCTTCTATAGAAGTAGAAAGACCACAACCTATTCCAAAGAAAACATTAGTAGCAAAAGGACCTAAAATGTAAAAATGTACCGAAATTCGGTACGGAAAGGAGAAGCATGCAGAATAGAAAAGAAATGGATGCTATACCGACAGTAGGGAGATTATTTGTGGATATGGATGGTACACTGGCAAAATATCAACCTGTGGATACGATGGAAGTTTTATTTGAAGAAGGATATTTTCGAAATTTAGAACCGCAACAGAATGTAGTAGCGGCAGTAAAAAAGATTATTGAGAAGTATCCAGAGGTGCAGGTGTATATTATGTCTTCGGTGTTGGCAGATAGTAAGTATGCGCTGAAAGAAAAAAATGAGTGGCTAGAACAATATCTTCCTGAGATTGATAAGGAGCATAGAATATTTCCACCTTGTGGTGAGAACAAGTTAGATTATGTACCAGGAGAAATAAGTCATACGGATTATTTATTGGATGATTATACCAAAAATTTAAAACAATGGGAGCCTCCGGCAAGGGGGATTAAATTGTTAAATGGAATTAATCATACAAACGAAACATGGAAGGGAAGTATGTTACGTTATGATAAGGAACCAGAGCGGTTAGCTGATGATATCGTAAGAGTTATGTATGGAATGGAAATTAAAGAAGAACGACCATTTCATCAGATGATTAGCCAGAAAAATGAAGAGTATGATAAAACTTTTAAAAGTTGGTATTTGTCAGAAGGTGAAAAGTCACAACTGGAATATCTTACAAAGTCAGAGGCATTATTCGCATTAGAAGAAGGAATGCATATTTGCTATGTGAATGATTTTCCTGTATATCATGGAATACATGCGGATGAGTATGCTATTAACGAGTTGAGAGAAGAAAAGGGTGTGCGAAATTTATATGGTACATGGGGAACAGGTATTGTGCACAAGGCATTTATTAGTCCTTATTATAATAATTCTGCACAGCTAAAGAAAATACTGCAGAACTTGTTGCAGGAAAAGAAGACGCAAGGAATAAAAACTGAAAAAGTAGCAAGAAAGGAGTTATCCATATAAATGAAAAAGATGGAAAGTAAAATCGAAAAACAGAATCGAAGAGACCAGAAAGAGGAAAAACATGTTCATGCGGTTTTGTATTTTCTATTAGGAATTTTATTAAGTGCAAGTATTACTGCGGCAAGTATAGTTTATGTAGTGCCTAAAATGGTAGTAAAAACAGAACGTGCAGCGGTATCGGCGGTTACTTCGGAGCTTGTAGAAGATACAGTAAAAGCAAGTTTGGGTTCCTATTTGGCAACAAATAAGATTACAGTGTCTGATGAAAGTATGGCAGATATTGCACAGTATATTACAGACAGTGTAAATAATTCTAATCAGTTTACAGAAGATGAGCTATGGGAGGTTAAAAACCTTATAAAGGTTAGTGTGCAGGGGGCGAATGAAAATGTAAATACGAATGCAGGAACAACGAATAATAATATTAGTAATTCCATGACAACGCTTCAGGAGTTTGTTATAAATGGAGATAGTGAGATTTCTAATGCTTTGAAGGAGTATATAGATAACATTATAGTGCCGGGAATTAATCAGTCTTTAATAATGAATACAGAAGATATTGTTAATGTAAACAGAACTATCGTTCAGATGGGAAATTCGTATTCTTCTTATATGGCAGAAAATAATACTAATTTGGAAGAAATTATAAAATTAGTAGAAGATACTCAGGATACGGTGGAAGATTATAGGGAGCAACTTACAGAAAAGGTATCTGATTTCCGTACAGAATATGATAATTATGTAAAGGCTACAGATGAGCAAATAGAGTATGTAAATGAAAAATTAGGCGAATACGTTACAATCGTAGAGTATGAAAGTTTCAAAGAGAACTACAATGGGTACAAGAAGGATATGGAAGATACAGTAGAAAAATTACAGAATTCCATAGAACGATTGGACGAGCAGAAAGCAGATAAGACAGCATTGGAAGAACTTGCTGCCAATGTCAGTGAATTAAAAAAATCCTATGATAATTTTACCGGAGAAAACGGAGATTTTGCAGCACTAAAAGACCGTGTTACATCTACAGAGACGGACGTGGCTCAAAATGGTAATGATATTGTAGCATTACAAAATCGAATTACAGAGCTGGAAAATTCAATTACTCAAATGGGAAATGCTAATAGTAACGATATGCAGGAGCTTGAAACGAGAGTAAACTCAACATTAGAAGAAAGATTTTCAAAGTTTTATCAGGTGGGTAGTATTTATATGACTTTTGGGAATGAAAATCCAGCGGACTTGTATGGCGGTACATGGGAAAAGGTAGAAGATACCTTTTTAATGGCAGCAGGAAATCAATATCCGGTTGGCAGTACAGGGGGAAATAACGCAGTAACAATTGGAGCAAGTAACATTCCAAGTTTAAACATTAGCGGAAGTACAACTGCTAAAAACGGTATTTCGACTTCTGGTAATGGTGCTTATAATGGAACTATAACCTCTACTGGTACATATCAGGGAGGAACATATGGAACATCTGTTGACGGTGAACATTGGCATGGTTTTCCGGCTCTACTGATGGGATATTATGGTGGCACTACATTTAATTTTTTGCCGAATGGCGGGGATGCGAACTTATGGAGAGCTTCTAATTATACTACTGTTAGTGGAACAAGTGCGGCAGGAAATCATAGTCATACAGTAAATATTCCAAGTCAGACTATTACTTCTTATGGAAATTTAAATATTGGAAATCACAGTCATACAGTAAATATTCCAAGTTTAAATGTAACTGGAACATATCAGAATGAAAATGTACAGAGTATTGATGTGACAAATAAATATGTGGCAGTTAATGTATGGAAGAGAGTTGCTTAGGCGGCTCTCTTTTTGATAAAGGAGGAATGCTAATATGAAGGTAAAAGATGCAGATTTAAAGAATAAGGTAGGAGAGATGAAAAATACATTTGGAGTATGGTTAGGAAATTTACATAAGTACACAGAAGGAGATTTGGAAGGTGAGTGGGTATATTTTCCGCAGAAGGAAGAACATTTACAGGAAGTGATTAATAGAATATCGGGACCAAATAAAGATGAACTAATGATTTTTGATACAGATATGGGAGAAAGTTGTGAGTATTTGGGAGAAATGATTGGGGAATGGAGTCGCGTGGATGAACTTAATACAATTGCTAAATTACTTGGGAATGAAGAACATCCGGCAGTTGAGGCTTATTTGCAACGTGAAGCCAATTTATCATTAACAGAACTTGCAAATCTTATTATGCAGGAAAATGAAATAGCATATTATCCATATAAGTTTGAGGGAAGTGATGATCAAAAGATTATGGAGTCTTTGTCGGCTGAAGAAAAAATGGGATATACAATGATTGAGAGCGACGAGGAGCTGAAATATTTTTTGGAAAATAGAACTATCGGAACCTCAAATGCGATGAGTTATTTTGATGCAGAGGCAATAGGAAGGGATATGTCATTATCTGATTATGTTACATTGACAGAAGACGGATATTATGACAATAAAGCGGATGGTCTGAATCTATCAGCCTATACCATGGATGAAATTAAAGAAGAATTGGCAGAGCGGGAACAGGAAGTTCAACAGGAAAAGGCAGAAAAGATACTACAGGAAAAGAAAGGAAAAACGAAAGAACAGCAGCGTACACCACATTTTTCTCCAAGTTTATAGGATGGTTTGCTTATGAAGAGAGAAATAATTAGGATACAACAAAGGCTGGAACGGATAGAGAATGAGATTTCCAATTTAAAAGCTACAATAAATTCGTATTTTACAGAAGAAGAACAGACTATTTTAAGATATGAAGCATCAATAGGAAAAAATGGAAGTAGATTGGAAGAACTTGGTGGAACGGAACAGTACGCTGCGGAATGCAAAAAATATTTAAGATTTGGACAAGAAGTAGATGCGTGTTTAGCAGAAAAATTAGAACAGACATCTGCAGTATGGGTAGGAACGGTGCCAGAGGTGTTACAGCAAAATGGATGTGGAAATATGGATTTATATATTACACAGAAGCATCTGAGAAATATTCTTCAGGCATCGTTGCAAAACAGAAGTCATTATCACAACATAGAGCTCCAGCAGTTGAAACAACTGCCGGAGCTTTTAAATAATCCATTGGCAATCTTGCAATCAAAGAGTCATCCGGGTTCTGTTATTGTGGTTTTGGATGCAAAGGATAGACAAAACAATCTGTTGATAGTGCCCATTAGAACAGATGGGTACGCCTTTTACCAGAGAAAGCATGTTGAAGCAAATTTTATTCTTAGTGTGTATGGAAAGAGAAATGTTGAGGCTTACATAGAAAGAAGTTTCGTAGAAAATGGAGTGCTATATTTAGATAAAAATAAAAGCATTGGGTTAGGTAGAAAGTCGCTCCAATTGCGACAGTTCCTAAACACAAATGCTTCTACTAATAATGTACAGCAAACACAAAAAAATGTCAATGATTTGAATGATATTTCTCCAGAAATGTCAAAGGAAAGAAAGACAGTCTCTCATGAAAAATCACGAGAAAATGAAATTATAAGAAAAGGTATATAGGAGGTGCAGTATGTAATATGAAAGTTGATGTTAATTTGAGAACAGATGAAGAAAAGATTATGAATCCAGAAGAGACAGAAGTAGCATCCGGATGGGTGGAAATTGAAAACTGTATAAAATTTCCGGTAAAAGTGAGGAAATACATAGACCAAGAGGGGCAACAAAAAATGTTTGTCAGCTATCCTCAAAGGAAAAACGGTGTAAAGTATGAGGGAGTTGTTTATCCACATGATAAGGAAGTACGAAAGGAAATAGAAGAGAAGGTTTTAGATGCAGTACAGTATGAGGTTGTGAAAGATATTAATCTTCCGGCAATAGAGGCAGTCAGGGTAAGTCCAATTCGGCAAACTAAGACAGCAGCAGTTGTATTGCGAGGAGTGGCAACTATAAAGATTGCGGGAATGACAATTAATGGAATTACGATAAAAGAGGGACAAAAGGGACTATTTGTACAGATGCCACAGTATAGGTCTGGTGGAGAATATCGAGACACTGTTTATGGAACCAATGCAGGTATTCACGCATTGATAAAAGACGAGGTTTTAAAGGCTTACAATGAGGTAATAAAAGAAGAAAAATATCAAGAAGAAAAGGTGGAACAGGAACAGCAGACAGAAAAAGAGCAAGAACAGCATGAGTATCAGGAACAACAGGTAGAAAAGGAAGAACAAGTCCAGGAGACAGAAAAGGAGCAAAAAGAACATATAGAAGCAGTAACAGATGTAGAAAAATTCGTACAGGCTTTTCAGAAAGACAATATGCAAGAAATGTTGGAAGTGCTTTCTCATGCCGAGTTGGAAATTGCAAATGCTAAGTTTACAGAAAATTGGAATGCAGTAAGACTTCAGGCAGCTACTATGGGAAATGAAAAATACCAGGTAGATGTTGCTTTTTTTAATTCATGGAATCCAATTCAACAAACTCCACCACAGGATTATTTAAAACAGAGTATTCAAGCACGCATTTTTGAAAACGGAAATTGTATTGGAATGCCAGTGCTTATGGAAAGAAAGAGCAAGAGTTTGGAAAATGCAGGGAAAAATTACGATGAGCTTTTAGCAGAATGGAAAAAACTTACCAAACAGGAAAAAATTGAAATTCCGCAAAGATCGCAAAATCAGGAAGCAAGAACAACCCCCAAAAATGCTGCGCCGGGCTTGTAAAGTGAGGTGAAATAAGTGGAAACAGAGAAAAAGGAAGAAGCAGGAAAACATATTGAGGCAGAAAAGAGAAAGGGAACCGGAGAGCAGTATCTTTATGCGTTAATAAAGTGCGCGGACTGGGTAAGTAAGCCATACAAGCAATTAGCAGAAAAGAATAGGGCTCGTCCGGATATAATGAAGGAGCTGTATATGTGTGCCTGTGATGGTGTTCCAATAGAAAAAGCAATGGAGGCACAGGAGAAAAATCCTCCAGAAGGAGCTCTTAGGCTTGTAAGGAGAAAATTTCTTGAAAGTGAAACAACTAATGAATATCAGGAACAGCTCACCGGAATAAAAGAAACGACAGTCACATTGGAAAGAGAAGTACAGCAGATGTCTGGAATGTTGAAACACATAGTGGAGAATGTTCCGGATTTTGATGCTTTATTTCCAAAAGAAGTAGGAGAAGTGGAAAAGAAAATTGCCCAGAAACAGAAACTTGTACAGAAGGGGGTATCGAAATCCGGTACACTGGAACAAATAAAAAGCGTACCGAAATCCGGTACGCAAGAAACAGAAAAGGAAGATGTACCGGAATTCAGTACACAGAAACAAGAAAAGGAGAACGTACCGAAATTCGGTACAAAAAAGAGAAGACGTTTGCCTTGGGAAAAGACTTTGGAACCGGCAGAGTTTATAGAAAGGTCTTTAGCACAAGGGTATAGTAGTGAACAACTTGAATATTTACTGGATTGCATGGAAGAAGGAGTGCCGGTAGAGACGATTGAAAGATTTTCTTCACCCAAATTACCAGTAGACGTTATGAGACGTTTGAGAACCTTAGAAGAAAGGAAGGAAGTTAAATAGATGGAGCAGGAAAGAGAAGTAGACCAGGTACTTATGAATATTAGAAATATGTCGGGAAGTATTACCACTGTCTCGCTAATTTCAGCTAGACTTAGTTTTCAATTATTAACATTTTTATTACGATTGGCAAAGAAAGGACTTGTAGCAGCGGGATTTTCAGATGAATTTAAAAATTTTATTGAGAAAACAGAAGGAAATTATACAGTTTATAATATTCCGCTAACCGCAGAACGTGTAGAAAAGCTACAGGAGATAAATTCATTGGAGCTTCAGTTGCAAGATGCAAAAAATCCACTTGTAAAAGCAAAGCTAAGAAATGAAATAAAAGAATTATGGAAAGAGATACCGGAAATAGAACAGATTGAAAAACTTGGAATCAACCATTGTGTATTACCTAAATTAAATGGTTCAGAACAGACAATTCAGGTGGCAATCGACAAGAAGGGAGATCAGATGTTTAAGAATTGGTTTCTAAATCATCTTACAGAGGGACTTTCTGGTGGAGAAAAAGGAATGGAAGAGTTGAAAGTTTTTACAGAAGGAAACTATTCAATTTTCAATTTACCTTTTGAAGGTGACGAATTGAAACAAGCTCTTTCTGATTTTGAAATATTGAATTTGAATTACACAATCATGCCGGATTTAAAAGTGGGAGATGGAAATAGTCAACTTGCAATACCCAATGCAGATAGGGGAAAATTAGAGACATGGTTTACCATGTGGAGAGATAAGCAGATTCGAGAGGGAAAAGAACCGGAAGAAATAGGTCAGATGTACGCTATGGATCAGGAGTCTTATATGGCAACCGGTACAATGGAGGCGGAACAATATGTAGAAGGAGCAGATCAGAAGTACAAAGTGGCTAATGCAGAATTTGAGGCACAGTCACAGGCAGTACCCTGGAAGGCAACAATGCAGAAAGAAAATTCTGAAGAATATGTGCAGCTTCTTCAGAATCAAAATTTTGAAAAAATTACTATTAATGAGGAAACCTTGGTTAAAAACATGGAAAAATCATCCAAAGCGGAAGAAATGAAACGAAATGGGTATTTTATTTCAAGAATACCAGGTACATATGGAGAAAAGCAGCAGACTCTAATTTTGCCTATAGATAAAGTGTTTACCACAGATGAGGGAAAAACGTATGTTGCATTTCTACCTAAGAATGGAAAAAGCATGGTTGCAGATAATGCCGGAAATATCGTTCAAAAAGATTTTAGCACGGTGTATGAAGCCTACCAAAAGGTAGAACGCAATATGAAAAAAGTAGAACAGTTGCAAAAGGCAATATCACCTACAAAAGCGACTACTTTATCACAGACACCAAAGGTTCATTTGCCAAAATAAAAGGGGGATAAAAGAATGAATCAAAGGATGTATCAAAGAAGAAATACACCGTATGGTGTGTTCTTTTTTTTGTTATTAGTGTTTTTGATATTGGCATATTTATTGTCTGGAGTATTTAAAATCAATGGAGCCTCTTTGGAAAATTGGGAGGAGTGTTTTATATATGTATGCTGCCATCCGTTTTCAAATTGGAATGATAAAACCGTAGCATGCCTTGGAATCGCATTTATCGCTTGGCTTGTGGTTATTAATTATATTCTGTATTATTACAGAAATTTTCAGTCAGCAATTGAACACGGTTCAGCGGATTGGTTAGAACCAGAAACAGCATGTCAGGAGCTGGCAGATAAAGAAGAAAAGTATAATAGAATACTAACACAAAACCTTAAGGTTAGCCTAAGAGGCAGTCTTTCCAATAACAATGCACTTGTAATAGGTAGTTCAGGAACTTTTAAAACCACATCTCTTATGCATCAGAATATGCTGCAGTTTGGCAGTTGCTATGTGTCACTGGATGTAAAAGGGGATACACAAAAAAAGCTGGGAAAAGCAATGGAGAAGGGAGGATATCTTGTTAAATCACTTAATCTAAAGGTTCCAGAAAAATCAGACCGTTATAATCCGTTTGTGTATATTGAGAGAGAGGATGATTTATTGCGTGTTGTTAAAGCGTTGCAAGATGCTTGTAGACCAAATAAGCAGGCTAGTATGGCTGATCCATTCTGGGATGATGGAGTAAGGCTTTATCTGCAAGCATTGTTTTATTATGCATGGCTTGATGCAAGAGAAAGTGGACATGTGGGAACTATGAATGACGTTGTGTTTTTATGTAATCAGGAAAATATTAAAACGATTGATCCAGTTACAGAAGAGGAAGTATCACAGCTACAAAAACTAATGGACGCAAAGGCGCAGCGGTATGGAGTAGATTATCCTCCAGTAAGAGATTATCGAAAATTAAAAGAGGGGGCACTGGATACGGTACGTTCTATTACTATTATGGTAAATGCGATGCTGGCAATTTGTGAAACCGGAGAGGTTAAGAGAATCTTTTCAGGAAATGATATAAATATCAGAGAATTAGGTACTGGAGTAGGTGGTGATCCAGAAAAGAAAATCGTACTGTTTTTAGTCATTCCGGATAACAATGATGTATACAATTTTATCATTTCCATGTTTTATACTCAAATGTTTGACATTTTAATTCGTCTTTCTGATGATGAGTTAAAAGCACCGCTACCAGTACCGGTAGAAGTATGGATGGATGAATTTTATGCAGGTGCCAAGCCGGCAGATCCAGATGTACTTCTTGGAGTTGTTCGAAGTCGTAATATTAGCATGATTCCAATGCTTCAGTCTGTTTCTCAGATTAAGACATTATTTAAAGATGATAAGTGGGAGACAATCATGGACAATGTAGCAACAGTGATTTATTTAGGTTCAGGACCATTAGCAGAATCAACGCATAAGTTTATTAGTGAGGCATTAGGAACAGCAACCATAGATTCCAGAAGTGATAACATTCACTTAGGAAGAAATGGAAATAGCGGTTTAAATTTTAATAGGGCAAAAAGAGAGCTGATGACACCGGATGAAGTAAAACGAATGCCGAATACAGAAGCTATCATCTTTCTGGAAAGTCATAAGCCGATTTATGACACGAAGGCAATTCCATTCGATAAGCCGGAGAGAGGATTTGTTGCATCAAAAGACTTAAAGCAGCGTTATAAGGAGGCACTTTCTCTGGGAGAGTATGATCATCCAGTTTATACAATATATGATCCGGAGCATTTTACTTATATTACAGTGGAAAGAGAAAAAAAGCTGCAGGTATTAGAAGATGAAAAGGAAATACAAACATATCAAGAAGCGGCGAAAAGAGATCCAGATATTTACGTCTATAATATAGAAGAAAAAGACCTTCTGTATTTGAGCTGGGGACATCCGGAACGAACACAGGAAGAAGTAGAAAGTATGTTTAAAAATGCGATAAATGAAGAAAAGAAGAGAATGGAAGAAATTAAGGGGTTAGTTGTTTTGCAGGATGTAGAGGATTCTAATGTACCGAATTTCGGTACGCAGGATTTTGAAACAGATAAGTCCACATGGAACAAGGAAAGCACATTAAAGGAACTTTTGGCAGAACATTGGGAAGAACTGTCCCCTCCAGAGCAGGAGGAAATTTGTATTGGAATTGATGAGGGACTTACAGAAGAACAGTTGCAGCAATTACTTTTGGCTTCCTTAGAAGAAATGAGTATTTTGCGTAGAGCGTATGTGTTGGAAAATAAAAAGGTATAAATGAAATATTGAGGAGAATAATATATGTTTGATATGACCATAAAAACGGAGGAAATGACAAAAGAAATTTTAAATATGAAACTCATAGATTTAATGTGTAAACATGTGCTCAGAAGAAACAATGCAAATGTTGCCGAAAAAGTATTGAGATTTGCCACTGAGTATTGTAAGTATCCTTATTGTCTGTGGGGCATACATGACGGGCATGAGAATGATTTAAATTATCACATTAATAGAATTCATAAAATGGAATTGGATAATTTCTCAATGCCAATTAGAATTGTAAAATGCAAATGCCAATTTAGTGACAAAGAATACTACTGGGCGGACAACTTGCACTTCACAGTTAAAGCAATAAGAAAACATGGTAAAAAAGCAACTTTAGAAAACGTAGATTTCTATATTGTTGATATAACAGATTTGTCAAATGTAAAATTGATAGATTACAATAGATCAATAAGAGAAAATTTTCGTGAGATAAGCAATATTGTTCAATGTGCTTATGATAGATATGCCTGGTCCAACAATAGTGAACTTATTGAACTAGAGTATACTGTCAAAGATTTCTTAAATGATAACCCTGAACTATATACTTGTTTTAATACAAACATAGGGTTAATCAATGAAGGGGATTCAATACCAACGATAATTGAAAAAGCACAAGCATTTAATTCATTATATAATATAAGTAAATGTAAGAACAACTCCGAGACCTATAACTGATGATTTTTTTATCTTATTTGATTTTGAAAGAAAATTCAAAAGTATCGAAAATTGAGTGTCAATAGCTTGTGTAATATGATCTGGGTATAAAAAATTTGTGATAACCAGCTGATAATCGTAAACATTCAGCTGGTTATTTGGCTTAAAGATTGACAACTAATGCGAATGTACTTCTTTCCTTAAAGAAAATAATGTTCGGATACAGCACCGAATCCCTCATTTAAGAAGATAAGCATTTGCTTATCTTTTTTTTGTGCAATATAAATTATATTTTAAATAAGAAGTAATAGTGAAAAAGATAAAAAAATAAAAAGTTTAAAAATTTAAAACCTAATAGAAAAACGTATCGTCATATAAGTGAAAACAAAAATACAAACCGATGTTATATCGGAGAAAGAAGGATACGTTATGGAAAAGAAGAATTTATATGAAGAACCGGTATTTAATGATTATGCATATGCAATGAATGTAAAATCAAGTGCAGAAGAAAGATTGCAGGCAGTGAACAGTGTATGGAACTTGGCTATTATTGGAAGTATTTGCGGAGTAATAGGACTACCTACAGGAGTTCTTTTATTACCGGCATTTGTGTTGGCATGTATCTGCTATCGTAAGATTGGTGGTTTCTCCGTAGCAGCAAGATGGTCATGGAACTTCGCTAAATTTGGCTGGTTTGTAGTCCCATATTTCCCAATTAATTTAGGAATTGGCGTGGCATGTTTCTTTGTGGGACTGTATAGTTTATTTTTCCTTCCGTTTTTTGTAGCAAGACATTTAAAAAAACAGGCAGAAAAAGACTTAGAAGCTGCCGAGGAATATGTCAGATTTTGTAAATAAAAGCATTGTCATATAAAAAACAAGGTTGTTATAATAAGGAAAGAGGGACGTTAAAATGAGAGAAATAAAGTCCTTTCAAGTTGCGGTAAGAAGTGAAATGAAAAGTACAAAGTTATCACCTGAAAAGGCGAGGCGACTTTGGAAGAAGATTATGATGCGGTTAAGAAAACAGAGGCAATAAAGGAGAGCGTTATGGACATAAGAGAAGCAGTAGGATTGGCGAAAGAGGGAAAAGAGGAAGGATTTCAATATTTATATCAGGAAACTTACCAAAAGAGTTACTATGTAGCATTAAAATATATGAAGCAGGAAGATGCGGCATTAGATGTATTGCAGGATGCCTATGTGAAAGCATTTAAAAATATGGAACAGTTACAGGATGCGGAAAAGTTTCCGGCATGGTTTGCAAGAGTGGTTGCAACTACAGCATTAGATGAATTAAAGAAGAAAAAAGTGATTTTGTTTTCACAAATGGAAACAGAAGAAGACTTCGCCATTGAAGATTCCTTTGAGGATGACAGAATTGATAGTCAGCCGGAATTGTCTTATGACCAGGCAGAAACCTCTCGGTTAGTGAAAGAGATGATTGATACACTGTCGGACGAGCAACGTATGTGTATCATGATGTTTTATGTAGAAGAACTGAGTGTGAGGGAAATAGCGCAGACACTGGGGGTATCAGAAAATACGGTAAAAAGTCGTCTGAATTACGGACGAAAAAATATCAAAGAAAAGGTATTAGAATTAGAGAAGAAGGGTACAAAATTATATGCAATTGCTCCAATTCCATTCTTCTTATATTTATTACGTCAGGATTCTCTTGCAGCACCGGCAACACAGATACCATTAAGTACCATATTAGAGTCACAATCGGTTAGCGTAGGTAAAGGAGTAGCTGTAAAGGCAGGTAAAGCAGTAGGAACATTTACCGTAAAAAAAGCGGTCATAGGAGCAGTTATAGGAGTAGCGGTTTGTGGTGGTGCAGTTACTATGATTTTTAATACAAAAGCGCAGAATAAAGAGGAACAGAAAACGGTAAGTGAGGCGCAAACGGAAGAGAAGACAGAAGAGAAAAAGAAAGTACCGGAGCAAGAAAGAAAAGAAGTTGTAGAAGAACGGGAAGTAGAGACAGCGGAGGAAGAACCGGTAAGTGATAACTGGAAAGCAGCATATAGTGCCTTTGCGGATAATTCACAGGAACAGGGAAATGGTTATGCTATATTGGAGGTAGAAGGAAGTAAAACACCGATTATGGTTGTAGTACCTAACCAGTATCAGATGCTAGATATGGATGCACAAAGTAAAGGGGAAACACCGGAAGATATGGTTAACATGCCAATACTAAGCCCCCTTTCCTTGGAACTTTATTGTTATGATGAGCAGAGTGCAGAGGTAAAGCAGATTACCAATCCAGACGGTACGCAGGTGGAAAAGGAAGCTGAGTTTACATATCTTCCAAAGAAAAAATTAGTGGTAATAGATTTAAGTAATGTCACAGGAAACAATGCACAACCGCAAGCGTATGCTATTGATGTGGCGAATGGAACATTAAAAGCGGTTAATGCTAATACCGACCTAGTGACGGAGGATGGTATGAATAGGATAAATATATTTTATTTTCGTTACATACAAGAGGCGATGGAAAATATTGGAGCGGGACAGTAAGGTTAATATAAGAAAATATTAAAATAAATTTAATTGAAAATATAATCGTCAGGCACTATAATTATAATATCTTGTAAGAAAATGGAAATGCTTATTATAAGGAAGAATATAATACAAACATAAGAATGGCGGTGGAATAAGTGCTTGATATCACAGAAAGAGGATTAACAGCGGCAGAGGTAGAAGAAAGGATTGAAGAAGGACGAGTAAACATCCTTTCTACTTCTGCAACAAAATCAATAGGAAAAATCGTGTTGGAGAATGTGTTTACGTTTTTCAACATGATTTTTGTGTTTATTGCAGCAGTTCTGATTGCAGTAGGAGCCTTTAAGGAATTAACATTTATTGTAATTATCGTATTGAATACGGGAATCGGAATTGTGCAGGAATTGATTTCGAAGAAAAAGTTAGATGACTTAAGTCTTTTGGCAAAGACGAAGGCAAAGGTAATACGAGAGGGTCAGATTTATGAGGTAGATACTGAGGATTTGGTAGAGGATGACATTGTTTATTATGGAGCGGGAAGCCAGATTCATGCAGACGGAAAAGTGATAGCAGGTGAAATTCAGGTCAATGAGGGGTTACTGACAGGTGAATCCGATGAGATTACCAAGAATCCGGGAAAAGAATTATTTTCCGGAAGTTATGTGATTTCCGGTGAGTGCTATGCAAGATTGACAAGAGTAGGGGAAGAATCTTACGGTGCAAAGCTTACGGCAGAGGCACAAAAGAGTACCAGACAGAAGAAACCGGGAATGATGAAGTCCCTGACGTATTTACTGTATATTATCGGTGTGTTTATTGTGCCAATAGGAATCCTTCTGTTTTTGCGACAGTATGATGTATTGGGACTGGATGTAAAGGAAAGTGTAGAAAATACCGCTGCAGCTATTATCGGAATGATTCCCGAGGGACTGTATTTGTTGGTAAGTGTTGCATTAGCTGTAAGTGTAGGAAGACTGGCACAGAAAAAGATTTTGGTGCAGGACTTAAAGAGTACGGAAACATTGGCGCGGGTAGATATGCTTTGCGTGGATAAGACAGGAACCATTACTGAGTCTAAAATGGAAGTGTCGGAGATTATAAAATTAAAGGAAGATTTATCCGAGGAAGAAGTGAAAAAACAGCTTGGTGAATTTGTAGACAATATGGCAGACGACAATGAAACCATGAAGGCGATAAAAGAATACTTCAAGGGAAAAACTTCCGGTGGGCGTAAAGCTGAGAAGATAGAAGCCTTTTCTTCTAAGAACAAATATAGCTCCGTAACTTACGGAGAAGGAGAAGTATATTATCTGGGAGCACCGGATATTTTATGGAAACAACCGGAGTCAGAGGTAATAAAAAAGGCTGAAACATATGCTGTGACAGGAGCCAGAGTATTACTTTTCTTAAAAAATGAAACACCATTGGCATTGGTGGCACTTAAGAATCCAATTCGACCTTCTGCCAAGGAGACATTCCAGTATTTCAAGGAAAATCAGGTTACGATTAAGGTTATATCCGGAGATAGTCCTAAAACAGTATCGGCAGTTGCTTTGGAAGCAGGAATTGAAGGAGCAGAAGCCTTTGTGGATATGACAACCATTAAAAATAAAAAGGACTTAGAAGAAGCAGCAGAAAAATATACGGTATTTGGAAGAGTAAAGCCGGAGCAGAAACGACAGCTGGTACAGGCGTTGCAAAAGCAAGGACATACAGTAGCTATGACAGGGGATGGTGTAAATGATGTACTTGCCCTAAAATCAGCAGACTGTGGAGTTGCCATGGCAGGTGGAAGTGAGGCAGCAGCAGGAGTAGCAGAGGTAGTTCTTCTAAACTCAGACTTTTCTGATATGCCTCAGGTAGTTGCAGAAGGAAGACGTGTTATTAACAATATTGAACGTACTGCTTCTCTATATTTGGTAAAAAATATCTTTTCTGTATTTTTAGCAATTATTTCAATTATTGCAGTATTTGAGTATCCGTTGGTGCCATCACAGCTTACATTGATGAGCTTTTTGACGATTGGTATGCCATCCTTTGTGTTGGCTTTGGAGCCAAACGAATCAAAGGTAAGTGGGAAGTTTTTAAGAAAAGTTATTTATCGGGCAATGCCGGCAGCATTAGCAGACTTGTGTATTATTATCATTATTGTAATGTTCCAGTATGCTTTTCAGATTGACAGTAAACAGACATCCACCATTACTGCACTTTTGGTTACAGCAGTTGGATTTTATATGGTATACAAGGCATGCGTACCATTCCGAAAATGGCATTATGCGTTGTTTGGTGTAATGATAGTCCTGTTAATTGGAATTATTGCATATATTCCGGATGTATTCTCTATTACAAAGCTGAATCTGGGAAGCCTGTTAATATTGGGATGTATGCTGTTGTTGATACCAACATTTATTATGTTTTTTAATCGAATGAGAGAAATAACAACTGGAATTTATTTGAAAATAAAGGGAAAAAGACAAAAATAATAGTATATTTCATAAAGTTTAAGTTAAAAAATAAATTATAATTGTTAGTTGAACTCTATTTTTAGCTTTTTGCAGGATAGCCCTTCAAGAAAGAATGTGTTTGAAGAAAAATCTTGCAAAAAGCATTTAAAACGTTTTATAAAAAAATAAACACGGAATCTTGAAATTTTTCTAATGATATGATATAGTAGTAAAGCTGTTGTGCATACGAATGTACATAGCAAATAAATGCGGGCATGGCGGAATTGGCAGACGCGCTAGATTTAGGTTCTAGTGGGAGACCGTGCAGGTTCAAGTCCTGTTGCCCGTACGAAAGAGCAGCAAATGCGGAATAGAGAGTCTTTTGAAGTCATTCAAAAGGCTCTTTTTCTTTGCGTTTAACATCAATAGGAGAAAAATTATGCAGGGTTTAGGTTTACTTCAATTTCAAATTAGTACCTTCCGAATTAAATTGTAACAGCCGTAAGAAAAAATGTGATATTATAAAATTAACGAAAATAGACGTAGTAATGTGGGAGTTGCCAAAATGGAAAGACCCTTATATTAAATAATCCAATTAAGAATATGAGTGTTCTGGAGAGAGAACTATGTTAATAGAAAATATTAAAATGTATATTGAAGATGAGATAGGAGAAGAGTATATGAGATGGGAGTCAGGTGACACAATTTATATTAGTGCACCGGCAGGAAGCGGCAATAGTCATTTTATATTATAGTGTAATGAAAATATTGATAATAAATATCTGTTATGTTAAAATTAAAATAAGCGTGTGGTTAGATTGTGGACTTGTGTTTCGCAAGTGTTGACTAAAATGGTAGGAAGATATGCTCTCTTATCAATCCATTCTATGTGTATGTATATTACGCATTGCATAATGAGTAACCACACGTTTTTAGAGGAAAAATAAATGAATACAATAGATAAAATAAAAACACGAAATGAATTGGCGGATTTTTTAGAGGTACCACGAAAGAAATTATCCTATATTTTGTATGTTAAGGGTGTTGACAATTTATATACATCATTTGATATACCTAAAAAAAATGGGGAGAGTAGGCATATTCATGCCCCACAGAAAGATTTAAAAGTTGTTCAAAAAAAACTAGCTGATGCTTTATGTACATATCAAAAAGAAATTTGGAAAAGAAGGAATATTAATCCTAATATTTCGCATGCGTTCCAAAAAGGAAAAAGTTTTATTACAAATGCTAAAATTCATCGAAACAAACGATTTGTGGTTAATATTGATTTAGAAAATTTTTTTGATTCTTTTCATTTTGGGAGAGTTCGGGGATTTTTTTTGAAGAATGATGACTTTCAGTTTTCGGTGGAGGTAGCAACGGTGATAGCACAATTGTCATGTTATCAAGGGAAATTGCCACAAGGAGCTCCGTGTTCGCCGATAATAACAAACTTGATTTGTAATATATTTGATATAAGATTATTAAAGCTTGCAAAAAAGTATTGTTTAGATTATACAAGATATGCAGATGATTTAACATTTTCTACAAATGATGTCAAATTTTTAGAGATAGAGGAGCTATTTTTTGAAAAGTTGGAGAAGGAAATTAACAGTGCAGGATTTAGAATCAATGAAAAGAAAACAAGGATACAATTTCGGGATTCTAGACAGGAAGTAACAGGAGTTGTTGTTAATAGAAAATTACACGTTAGCAGAGTCTACTATAAAAAGACGAGAGCAATGGCATATAATTTGTATAAAACAGGAGAGTATTTTATCGAGAAAGATACACAAGGAACTATTAATCAGCTTGAAGGGCGTTTTTCATTCATTAATCAACTTGAATGGTATAATAACAAACTTTATCCAGGAAATAAAAAGCTTATTTTTAACAATCTTAATGGTAGAGAAAGAGAATATAGTCAATTTGTTTTCTATAAATATTTCTTTGCTAATCCTAAGCCCCTTATTGTAACGGAGGGGAAAACGGATGTAATATATTTAAAAGCAGCATTAAAAAGTTTATGGAAGGAATATCCTGAATTAGTGAGTAGAGACAAAAATGGACATTTTGAGTATAAAATAGCCTTTTTACGAAGAAGTAAACGTTTGGCTTATTTCTTGAATTTAAAGGAAGATGGTGCAGACACCATGAATAATATTTATAACTTCTTTTCAAAAAATGGTGGAGAAAAATATCCTAATTATATAGAAGTATTTAGAAAATTAGGGAATAGATTTCCGCTTAATCCCACAATTTTACTTTTTGACAATGAGCTTAGTAATAAAGAGAAACCAGTATGTAAATTTACGAAGGGTAAAATTTCTGAGGAGCAAAGAGAAGAGTTAAACTCTAAAACATGGATACATATGACAGAAAACTTATATCTTTTAATGACACCATTAATCAATGAGCGGAATGAAAGTGATATTGAAATGCTGTTTGACAATTTTACACTTTCAAAAGAAATTGATGGGAAAAAATTTTGTAAAAAAGACCGTTATGATACAGATAAATTTTATGGAAAAGAAATTTTTTCTAAATATATAATGAAAAACTATAGTAATATAGATTTTAGTGGTTTTAAACCATTGTTGAGTGATATTAAAATAATTTGTGAAAATTATAAAAAGAAAATGTGAATAATATTAAAGAAAAGTATAATGAAGATTAGTGTAAAAAGAAAGGATTACTCAAAAAGAGTAGTCCTTTTTATGCAAAAAATAATAAGTATAGTATTACACCTGTTAAAAAATAAAATGAAGAAACAAATGAAAGTTTATGATAGATTGAAAATGGATAGGTATATCAACAATAGATTATATTTTATGCTAACAGTAACAAAAAAAGATTGGGAAGTCTTTGTAAATCCAAGACTTCCCAATCTTTTTGCGTTGAAGCATATTTAAGAAATAATATCTTTTATAATCTGATGTATGTGAGCAATTTGTTCATCAGATAATCCGGTCACTTCGATATACCGCCGTGAATCCAATTCTAGGAGATAATCGGTACTTACGCCAAAATAATTAGCAATTTTTATTAGCATATCTATAGAGGGTAGTATATTATTATTTTCCCAATTTGAAATGGTTTGTTTTGATACATCTAAAACACTAGCTAGTTGTACTTGATTTAAATTATGTGCAATACGTAAGTTTTTTATTGTTTCACCAAACATATGAATTCTCCTTTTTTATAGATTACTTTACTGTAGATATATTTACAAAATACAAAAGTATTACTAAAATGGACTAAAAGAAAAAATAGTAAAAATGAAAGAAAATGGAAATAAATGGAAGGAAGCGTCATAATATGTCGTTGCGCTATGGTAATTTGTAGTTGCGATGGAGGAAAGGAAAATGGCGGAAACAGATATGACATTTCGTATATTAGAAATGTACGAAACATTCATACAAGGAAAAGAAATAGAAAAAAGTTCATTTTGTATGGAACATGGCATTAGTAACCGTACATTTGATAGAGATATTGAGAAAATTCGTATATTTTTAAGCGAGACATATAGTGGACATGAGGTTGAGTACAATCCACGTAGAGAGTGCTACTTTATTCCGGGTATACGGGAGCGAAAGGAACTTTCCTTTTTAGAAGCAAGTATTTTGATAAAAATATTAAAAGGAGAAAAGATACTTGAAAAAAACGAATTTGCAGGAATGGTACAGAGTTTACAATCTGTTACAGAGAGAAGAGATGAGAAAAATATACAGCAAATCATAAAAAAAGAGTTTAGAGAATATGAGGAAAAAGTTGGACGAAAAGCATTTCTTAAGTTGTTCGGTGATTTACAGAAGTGTATAGAAGAGAGAAATATTATTCGGATAAAGATGAAAGAAAGAGGAAGTAACAAGTTAATAGGTAAATATTTTTGCCCGGTGGCAATTGAACTTTTAAATCCGGATTTTTACTTATTAGGGTATAAAAGTGAAGAAGATGCGCAGCTTATTATATTCAAATTAGAAGAGATTGAATCTTTTCAAGTTACATTGCGAAAATATGGGGAAGAGGTAACACAGAGATATTGTTACCAAGAAGGACAATATTTATTAAAACAAATACGAAAAGAAGAGGAGAAAATGTGATGGCAAAACAAATAAAGTTTCCACTGGTGATGAAAAATGGAGTACAGGTACGTGATATTGAGAATCTTAGGGAGAATTTTGATATAGTGTCTGCAATCGAATATTTTACCACGGGAAAATTGGAACGATGGCTAGAAAGCAATTATTATGATGATATTTTGGAAAAAATACAAAGATTAACCGGAAACGAAGAGGATTTTGCAAAGGTTTTAGCAGAGGCATTAGGGGCGAAAGTAAATGCTGGTTCTTTTGATTCAACAGATATTATACGACAAACAAAATTAAAAGAAGAATTAAAACGTTATATTGAGGAAAAAGAATTAGAAGATATGGAATATATAGCGGAAAGCCAAAAGAATTTGGAAATGTTAGTGGATGCGGGGCATAAAAAAATATATTTGTATGGAGATGAATTTACCATCCTAAAACAAATGGAAAATGTGGAATGTATAGGAATCAATGCACCGATTATTTCAGTACAAGCAGAAAGTCGAGAAGAATTTAGAAATCAGAATATAAAGTTGAAGGGGGTAAAGTTTGTAAATACGGAAACGAAAAAAATTGCAATGGATGAACCAATAATAGATGAATACTATACAGTGCTAGATGTATTAACAAGTTATATTGGAAAGGTAAAAAAAGAAATGGGAGGTAGTAGGCATGGAAAAGATCACATTTGAGAAAAAGTTAAGAGATTACATTGATGCAAAGGTTCCAATTATTTATATAGAAAGTTTTGATGACAATAAAATCGAAAAGATGGTCTTAAATGTTGTGGCAAGACGGACAGTATTGGAATGGAATGAAATGGATGGTTATTTTGTGCGCAAGAGAGTAGAAGAAGGAAAAGAAATAATCATGCATGAAGAAGTAAGAGAAGATTATGGATTACAGGATGTATTAAAAACAGGTGTATATGAAAAAGAATTAAACAGAAGAGTTTTGATTGTGAAGGATGTTCATTCTTATTTAGAAGATCCAAAGACAGTTGCAATGTTTAAAAATGCTTGTTTGAAAATAGAAGATGGTTCTTTAGATACTACTTTCATTTTTATATCTGAAATTGTTAAAGTACCAAGAGAGCTTGAAAAATATATGACGTTATTGCAGGAAGATTTTCTGGATAACGATGAAATAAGACAGGTAATTGTAGAGTTTTTACAATCATATTCAGTGGGACATCTGCATGAAGATTTATTAGAAGAGATAGTAATTGCCTTTAAGGGATTATCACAATTAGAAATTGAAACCATCTTAGCATTGGCGTTTTCTTCAAAGGGAGAAATTGACAGAGAAACAATTGATTTAATTATTGAACAGAAACAGCAGATGATTCAAAAGGCAGGAATTTTGGAAATGGTTCCAATAAAGGAAAGCATGGAAGATATTGGAGGACTGGAGAATTTAAAAGAATGGATACAGAAGAAGTCTAAGATTTTAAAAAATATGACAAAAGCGGAGGAATATGGTGTGGAGCTACCAAAAGGAGTTTTGATCGCGGGAGTTCCGGGATGTGGAAAGTCGTTAAATGCGAAAGCATCCGCAAAATTATTAGAAGTTCCATTATTAAAACTGGATATGGGGCGACTTATGGGAAAGTATGTAGGAGAATCAGAAAGTAATATGCGAAGAGCGATTGCATTGGCAGAAGCTATCTCTCCTTGTGTTCTATGGGTAGATGAATTAGAAAAAGCATTTGCGGGAATAGGTGGAGATGGTGGTGGCGCAGAAGTAACCACAAGACTTTTTGGACAATTTTTGACGTGGATGCAGGAAAAGAAAAGTGCTGTTTTTGTGGTGGCAACGGCAAATAATATTATGAAACTTCCGCCGGAGCTTATGAGAAAAGGGAGATTTGATGAAATTTTCTATGTAAATTTGCCTTCCGAAAGAGAGCGAAAAACCATTTTTGAAATTCACATAAAAAAGCGAAGACCAAATGATTTGAAAAATATAGATATTGATAAGTTGGTGGGAAAAACCAAAGGATACAGCGGGGCAGATATTGAAGGAATTGTAAAAGAAGGAATTGAAAGTGCATTTGTAAAAGAAAAACAAAGTGTTACAACAGAGGATATTTTAGAGGCGATAGAGGCTACACATTCCTTGAGTGAAATTATGAAAGAAGAGATTGATAAGCTGGAAAAAGAGTATAAGAATAGAAAGTTTAAAAATGCATCGAAAGGCGAATGATTAGGAGGAAAAAGCGATGAGCGAACAAGAAAATATGAAAGAACAAGACTTTGACAGAGTTGGAATAGATGAACTGACAGAAAAAGAAGCAGAAGAAGTGAGAAAAATTCTAGAACGTTTCTTAAAAGCGTACCAAGAAAGTGGTGAAGAACAGGAAACATATGAGTGGTTGGAAAAACAATTGAAAGCAGAATTACCTGAAAAAACAGAGAAAGAAATTAAGCAGTTAAAAGATAAAATTATAAGTTCTATTGAAGAATATAATGCGGATTTAGAAGACTTAAATGAAAAAATGCGACAGGGAGAGACAAAAGAAAAATGGTTTGCGGACAAGCTAGAGGAAAGTGTAAAAGGTGTTTCGGTAAATAACTATGGAAATTATTTGCAACAAATAAATAATACATTGGAAGCAGCAAATGATTTGATGATAGATACTGTGATGACAAATAGTTGCGAAATTAGCAAATGTATTAATTTAGATGGATTTATAGCAGAACAATATCATGTAAATACATTTAATGCAAGAGCGGCATTAGAAAAATCCGATTTTCGTGCAAAAGTGTTAAGACCACTACCGGGGGAGAACTTTAGAAAAAATTCATTTGATGTAGTCATTGAAAACACAAAAACGGGAGAAAGGGTACATCAATATCAGCTTAAGTTTGGAAAAAACATACAGGAGACGAAACAACTTTTAAATCATGGAAATTACAACAATCAAAGATATCTTGTACCAGCAGAACAGGCGCAAGAGTTACAACGAGAATTTCCAACAAAAACAGTTACGGACCAGCTTGGTGGAACAGATAAAGTTAAAGTGGAATCTGATCCATTAACCAAGGAGCAGGTTAAAAAAATGCAGTTAGAAACCCAAGAAGGCGGTGGATATCAGGAAATAGACTGGAATATTTACAATACAAGGGAGCTTGCGTTGCATCTTGGAAAACAGGCGGCAGTTTCAGGAATGCAATCAGCTCTTGTTTGTACAGGAATTGAACTAGCTGGAAAAGCCATAAATGGAGAAATGATAGAGGGGGGAGAGGTGCTAGAAACAGCCCTGAAAACAGGGACGGATGCAGGGGTAAAAGCTGCAGCAGGTGGGGCATTAACGGTAGCATCAGAGAGAGGGATTATAGCATTTCCACCGAAAGGAACTGCACCGGGAATGATTGCTAAGATTGCATGTGTGGGAGTAGAGAATATTAAAATCATGTGGAAAGTGGCAAAAGGCGAATTGACAATTAGTGAGGGGTTAGAGCAGATGGGGCGTACCAGTGTAGCTATGTATGCAGGATTAAGTGCAGGAGCTGTTGGAGCAGGAATTGGAGCGGCTGCATTGGGGTGGATTCCTATTGCAGGACCAATTCTAGGTGGTCTTGTAGGTGGTATGGTTGGTTATGCCGCTGGAAGTAAATTTGGCACTGCTGTTTTTAACGGAGCGAAAAAAGTAGTAAGTGTTGGAAAGAAAATGTTGCAGAAAACATGGGAGGGAGTAAAGAATGTAGGAAGAAAAATAACGGATAAATTATTTGGTTGGTTATAAATGGAGGAGAAAACATGAGTGATTACTTAAATTTGGAAAATTATTGTTATTATGATGAAAAGAAATTCAATCCAGAGAATCTAGAGACTGCACCAGAGGTAGTAAAGGAAACGGTATATAATATTTGTCGTTTTCTGTACGATAGGTGGGATACATCAAATGGATGGAATAAGAAAAAATTTGAAAAATTAGTAAATTTTTTCAAAAATCCAGATAAGATTTTGATGGATATTTTGGTTTTGAAGGAAGAAGATATTAAAAATATACCGGTATTGGTGTTGCAAATTGCAACATTTCGTTTTTTACATGTTCATTTACCGCAAATATTCGATACGTTAGAAAAGGAAAATTGGACAAATCAGGCAGCTTTATGGAATAGTTCTTCTTTGTTGAAACAAGTGAAACTGGAAGAATGGGAAAAGCCTTTCTGGTTAGTGGCGGCGGGACAAAATTTGCGGATAGGGTATAATGGAGAAAGGCTTAATCCATTCTGTGAGAAGAAAGAGGAAGAGGAAAAGTATTATAATATACAAACGCTTAACTTTTCTAAAAAGTTTTATGAAGCTTTTTCTGATTTAAGTGGGAAAGAAAAAAATATAAGAGAAAAAATAATAAATTCTGCTATGAAGCATAAGGACGTTATAGGTCAAATCAGACAGCTTCAGCAAGAATATGAGATATATGCAGCAAAGATGGAAAAGTTTAATCATGCAGCAAAACAATATACAAGGGAAGAGAAAGAAGAAAGACTTGCTGTTGTTCAACGTATGAAAGAAATCATTACAGTCTTAGAAAAGAATATTTCGGGAGAAGTGTTATGCAGTGATATTGCGGAATTACAGAAGAATTTGCCTGAATGGGAAAAAGCAGCAGATATTCTTAATAAAACAGTAAATGAGTTGTTTTAGCGTAGGCAGAGATTATTTATGTTGGAAGCAATAGAGGTTTGAATTATGTGTATTGGCGCAAACAATAGAGAAAAGAGGGATTATAGTGTTAGAATATAAATTATTCGGAAAAACTGTAGTATTTGATGATGCAGCAGAACGTTATTTTGATTTGAGTCAGCAAGAACATAAAGCAGAGAAAGCAGTTTCCTTAGAATTTAAAAGTTGGTATGAGGAACAGAGAAGCATTGAAAAGGTTATTAGTGAATATGAAAATTATGCGTTTAATATTGTAAAAGAAATGGCTGCTAAGCCGATAATGAAAATGATAAAAGATTATCAAATATATGATGTAAGTGTCGAAGAGTATGTTGAAAGGTGTATGGATGGACAATACATAGAATCTGCTATTGAATTAGTGGAAGGCAGATTTTATAAAATTATTGATAATCAGGAAGCTGAAAGGGAATATCGTGCAGCTAGAAAAGCAAATCGTGGACGGTGGCAAGGCGGTGGCTTTGGAGTGGGCGGAGCATTAAAAGGTGCCATGAAAGCGGGAGCAATGAATGCCGTAACAGGCATGGGACATAGTATTGTTAATGCAGCAGGAAATGCTGGTGCAGCGGCAAATGCGGCAGTTGCAAAGCAAAATTTGTATCAGAATTCAGAAATAAAAAATATTCTTGAAGAGGCTATATTACAAGAATTAGTTGCTACTTTTGGGTTGAGCATTCAATTAATCAATGAAAGAAAAGGAAAATATATTTATTCAACATTTGATAGTAACAAGGCAATGGCATTATTTCAAAATGCAAAAGAAATAGTGGATAAGCAGTGCGAATTATTGCCACAGGCGGTTGCACGTTGTCCATGGAGTGTGGAAATACTAAGATATATATTTCAGAATTTTCCAGAAGAAAGAGGAACCGTTTGTCGAATTGCTCAACGTTTTGGAGTCGATTTGAAGGAAGAGATAGAAAGAATATTAGGCGCCGAATATAAAGAAGATATAAATGACGAAGAAAAAGTGCAGGAAGCTAGAAGGCGAATTCTGGCACTTATGGATGAATTTAATATAAAAGATAGTGATGTATTGAATCGGTTGGAGAGTGATGGATTAGCAAGGGTGTGTATGGGAGTAGAAATAGCGGATGAAGTAGCATGTAAAGATTATATTGCTCGAGTTAATAGTTATGCGGCGAAAGAGGAAAATAAAAAACCATTTTTAGAAAAAATTCAGCAACGAATAGAACAGATTTGGACAAGTGAGGATGCTAAGGTTTTTGATGAATTATATTTAAAAACGAATATTAAATCTAAGGAAGAGGTAGAAAAAGCAAAAAAATATATTGAACAATGCGGTAGGACAGATAATGCGAAAAAGTATTTGGAGGCTTTAGATTGGTGTAGTGAAAAAAATATTAAAAGAGCAAGAAGGTATAAGAAGGGAATATATATAAAGATTAATAATGCTATAGGAATTGCTAGTTTTATTGATTTTTTGTTTAATATTTTTTTGATTCATGCAGGAATTATGGCTGGTATAAGTATGATACTTGTGTGCATGGTATGTATAGGAATTGCTTTTTATACAGAAATAGTATGGGATACATTGACCATAGATAACACGGTTTTTCATCCGATTTTAATGGAAAATCTGAAAGTAAGGGGAAAATGGCTTCCTACATGGATTTTAACAATTTTATTTACAATAATTATATTATTTATATTAATGGTTATGTCATTTTAAATAAGATTATTTAAAATATCGTCTTCAATTAATGGAGACGGTATTTTTAGTATTTTCTATTTTGTTTAATATTCGTTGTAAAAAGTACACAATGGTGTTATATTAGCTTTAAGAAGATGAGTGATATTTTATAAAGGTTACTAGGAATAATCATTTGGAGGTGATGAAATGCCTGTTTCTATCAGTAATTTAATGAGTGAGTTTGCCAAGGATATGAAACAACAATTTGGAAGTGATTTAAGTCGGATTATTGTATATGGTTCCTATGCAAGAGGGGATTATACAGAAAACTCAGACATAGATGTAATGATACTTGTAAAAATACCAGAGGAGAGTATACACAATTATATAGAATCAGTATCGGATTGTGCATTTGAATATTTGATGAAGTATGGCATTGATATTTCACCAGTAATCAAGAATGAAGAACATTTCAATTATTGGGTGGATAATTTACCATATTATCGTAATGTTAGAGATGAGGGGGTAGTTGTAAATGCAGGATAAAGATAAAGAGCTTTCAAAGTATCGTTTCTCTTTGGCAAAAGAAACATTAGCAAATGCAAAGATGTGCTTAGATAATCACTTTTTTAGAGATTGCATTAATCGTTCTTATTATGTTGCGTTCTATGCAATAAAGGCAGTTTTAGCGATAGAAAGCGTTGATTTTAAACGTCATAAAGATGCAGTCGCATATTTTAATAAGAATTATGTTGCAACCGGTATTTTCCCGAAAGAGTTAGGAAAAAGACTTGGTAGAATAAAGATGGTTCGTGAGGAAAGTGATTATAGTGATTTTTTTGTGGCATCATTAGAAGAAGCGCAAAAACAGTATGAAACTGCTGGGTATATAGTAAATTTTGTAGAAACTTACTTGAAAAATCAGAAAGTATTAGAATGATAAAAACATTAAATATAATGCTAAAAATCCCCCTGGATACACAGCAGGGGGATTTTAGCATTATATTTGCTTTACACTCACCCGGAACTTTTGTATAATAGCCAAAGAATAAGAGTAAGGAGATAAGGGAAATGATAAGACGTCTGAGCAAAGTACAGACAATTGCCTTGGGGTTCTTTCTGATTATCGTAGCAGGAACATTGTTACTGATGTTACCCATTGCATCCAGAGACGGACATTCTACAGGCTTTTTTCATGCGCTTTTTACAGCAACCAGTAGTACCTGTGTGACAGGACTTGTTGTAGTAGATACTTATACAAATTGGACCCTGTTTGGACAGGTCGTAATTTTGGCATTGATTCAAATTGGTGGACTTGGATTTATCACCATAGGTATGTTTTTTTTCATTTTTTTAAAACGTAAGATTGGATTAAAAGAGAGAAATCTGATACAGGAAAGTGTCAATACACTTCAAATCAGTGGTATCGTGCGATTGGTGAAAAAAATTGTTCGTTATACCATAGCATTTGAAGGCATCGGAGCAATCCTTTTGATGACTCGATTTATTCCCAGATTTGGATGGCTTAAGGGGATTTGGTACGGAATATTCCATGCTATTTCAGCTTTTTGTAATGCTGGATTTGATTTGATGGGACAGTTTGAACCGCATTCTTCTCTTACGATGTATTATGATGATATTGTGATAAATATAGTAGTTATGGCATTGATTATAATCGGTGGCATTGGATTTATTGTATGGGATGATATTTCTAAACATAAATGGCACATAAAAAAGTATATGTTACATACCAAAATTGTGCTGATGATGACAGCAGTGCTTACGCTTGGCGGGGCGTTGTGTTTCTATTTGTTTGAACGGAATAATCTGCTTCTTGGAATGGATGCCAAGGGACAGATATTATCCTCATTATTTGGCTCAGTAACTACAAGAACCGCAGGGTTTAATACCTTAGATACAGGAGCTTATACAGAAGCAACCAGAATGTTGACAGTAATACTGATGTTTATCGGAGGAAATCCCGGATCAACAGCAGGCGGAATTAAAACAACTACAATGCTGGTAATTTTATTATATATCTGGGCAAACTTAAGAAATAAACGTGGATTAAATATCTTTGGCAGAAGATTAGATGAGGATGCCATTAAAAAGGCAAGTACCGTATTTTGCATCAATCTGATTTTAGCAACCGTTTGCGTTACCATTATGAGTGCGTTAGAAACATTGCCACTATCAGACATTATGATGGAAGTATTTTCTGCAATTGGTACGGTGGGAATCAGTACCGGAATTACAAGGGATATATCAATGGTTTCCAAATATATGTTAATCATATTGATGTACTGCGGAAGAATTGGAAGTATGTCATTTGCATTGGCATTTACGGAGAAAAAGAAGAGCAATCCGGTACAATTGCCGGTAGAGCAGATTACAATTGGCTAGGTTAGAAAAGAGGAGTGGAAAAATGAAATCAATTTTAGTAATTGGAATCGGAAGATTCGGAAAGCATTTATGTCAGGACTTAGTGGAAAATGGAAATGATGTTATGGCGGTAGATGAAAACGAAGAAAACCTGGAGGAAATTCTTTCGATTGTTACCAGTGCAAAAATCGGAGACTGTACCAAGGAAGAAGTGCTGCGAAGCTTTGGCGTGAGTAATTTTGACATTTGTTTTGTATGTATTGGAACCAATTTCCAGAGTAGTTTGGAAGTAACCAATCTTTTAAAAGAAATGGGAGCAAAGTATGTCATCAGTAAGGCAACCAGAGATATTCAGGCAAAGTTTTTATTGAAAAACGGTGCAGATGAAGTGGTATACCCGGATAGGGATATTGCAAAGAGAATGGCAACCAGAGTAAGTATGAATCATGTATATGATTATGTAGAATTAGGACCATATTCCATTTACGAGATACAGCCGTTGCAGGAATGGATAGGAAAATCTATTCGTGAAGTGGATTTTCGTGCAAAATATAATGTAAGTATTATAGGAATCAAACAAGGGGAAGAAACCACGCTGATGTTGACACCGGAACATATCTTTGCAACAGAGGAACACCTGATGGTTGTTGGAAAAAAAGAAGATATTGACCGAATCTTGAAGCAGTTGTAAAATTAAAGGAAAAGAAAAACAAAGGAGACAATAGAAGTGTTACAATACATATTAGGAGCAGATGGCAGGATTTTGCTGTTTATACAAGAGTTTTTGCGGTTTCAATGGTTAAATCCTATTATAATTTTTATTACAAGCCTTGCAAATGGTGGAGTGCTTTGGATTGTACTGGCAGTATTATTCCTTTGCTTTAAAAAATATAGAAAAACAGGAACAGCAATGGCAGTAGCATTGTTAATCGGATATGTGATTACCAATCTGATATTGAAAAATCTGGTAATGCGTGTAAGACCGTATGATGCAATTGCGGCATTAGAACCATTGGTTCGTGCAAGTGATTGGTCATTCCCATCAGGACATTCCACCTGTTCCATGGCAGCAGGTTATGTTATGTATCAGAAGCTTCCGAAATATCTGGGAATTCCGGCAATTGTATTAGCTGTAATTATTTGTTTATCCAGACTTTATGTAGGAGTTCATTATCCAACAGATGTTATATGTGGAGCATTGGTGGGATTATTTGCAGCAATGTGTTCTTTAAAAATTGTAGGAAACGGAAAGTAATATAGGAAAGGGGAGCTACTATGTTAGGTATTATCGTATGGATGATTGTTCTTTGGGTGATTATCAATAATGTAAAAAAGAATCAAAAAGTTGAGAAAGGTGCACCAAGTCAGCAAAACGTACCGCAGAGAAGACAAAGTGCACCAAGTCAGCAAAATGTAGCGCAGAGAAAACCATCCACATATACTTCCAATAGTTCCAGTCAGGAAGAATTAAAGCAACGTCTTTCACAAAAGTATGGAAACGGTAAGTATGCGCAGAAAAAACAGACTACCGTGAATGTGCAGAGTGCATCTAAGCCCAAAACGGATATTTTAGCCAGAGCAGCGGCAAATGTCTCAGAAGATTTTGAAGAAAAGTCGGAAAAGACAGTAGCAACAGAAGAAATCGTAAAAGACCTGGTAAACAAGAAAATGGAAGGGATGACTCAGACACAGATTGTAGAAGAGGCAGATGCCATTGCAGAGGTTGATTTGTACAAAGTCTTTGATATACCACAGGTGCAGCAGGATTCAGAGCTGATGAAAACAGTAAGTGATCTTATGGCAAAAGGTGTGAGTACAGAGGTTCCGTTTCAGCGCGATTTTGTAGCGGAAGGAATGGAAATGATAAATAGTATGACGTTATAAAGGACAGAAAAGAGGGATAATATGCCACAGGGAAATCCAAAACCAGGAGAATTATATCTTCATTTTAAAAATAAAATGTATCAGGTTGTGACAGTTGCAAAACATTCGGAAACAGGAGAAAAATTAGTGATTTATCAGGCTTTGTACGGGGATTTCCATACATGTGCAAGACCTTTTGATATGTTTACAAGTCTTGTGGATACGGAAAAATATCCGCAGGTAGAGCAGAAGTACCGTTTCCAGTTAGTTGAGCAGTCAGAACAGGAAAAAGCGGTTACCGATGTGGATTCGGGAGAAGAACAGGCAGTAATGCAAAAGCAGCTAGAACAGGCAAAGCAACCGGAACAGCCGAAATCGTCAGAGCAAAAAGAGCCGGGCACACCGGAAGAAAAAATGATGGCATTTTTTGATGCAGATACCATAGAAGAAAAGTACAGAGCATTGTTGAAAATGTCAGATTGTATTACCAATCATATGATTAATAATATGGCAGTAGTGCTAGACCTTGTCATCGAAGATGGACCGGTAGATAAGAGATTTGAAGAATTGAAAAATTGTCTGCGAACCATGCAGCGATATGAAACTACAAGATTAAGATAAAAGGAGGTTGCCCCTCCTTTTTTTCTGTGCTAAAATATCATTAGCTTACTGTGCCAAAATGGCAGGTGGGGAATTTTAAGTTAGAAAGGGTTTGTTATATGTTACTTTTAATTAAAAATGGAACAGTGATTAATCCAGGAGATAAAACACAACAAAAGGCAGATGTCTTAGTAGAGGATGGTGTGATTAAGAAAATAGCACCGAAACAGAGCGTAAAGGCAGATAAGGTAATTGATGCCAAAGATTGTATGGTTATGCCTGGATTTATTGATTTGCATGTACACTTGAGAGATCCGGGACAGGAAGAAAAAGAAACGGTAGAGACCGGGGCAAAGGCAGCAGCTCATGGTGGATATACCACGATTGTGGCAATGCCAAATACCAAGCCGGTAGTAGATAATCCGGATGTTGTGAATTATGTACATCACAAGGCAGAAGATGTAGCAGTTGTGAATGTACTTCAGGTAGGTGCAATCACCGTAGGACAGCGAGGAACAGAACTTGCAGATATTGAAGGAATGGTAGAAGCAGGAATCCCTGCAATCAGCGAGGACGGAAAGTCTGTAATGAATGCCCAGATTTACCGTGAAGCAATGACACTTGCCAGAAAGTACGATATTCCGGTATTAGCACATTGCGAAGATATCAATCTGGTACATGGTGGTGTGGTAAATGCAGATGAAGCTACGGCAAAGATGCATTTTCCGGGAATCACCAATTCAGTAGAAGACATTATTATCGCAAGAGATATTATGCTGGCAAAAGAGACAGGAGCAGCACTTCATTTGTGCCATTGCTCTACCAAGGATAGTGTGAGAATGGTAGAAGTGGCTAAAAAAGAAGGAATCCGCGTAACAGCAGAAGTGTGCCCACATCACTTTACCTTGACCAGTGATGATATTAAGGAAGATGACGCAAATTACAAAATGAATCCGCCACTTAGAACGAAGGAAGATGTGGAAGCATTAAAAGAAGGATTGAAAAATGATATTATGGATGTGATTTCCACAGATCATGCGCCACATACCGCAATTGAAAAAGGAGCAGGAATCAAACGTGCACCATTTGGTATTGTAGGATTAGAAACGGTAGCAGCACTTACGATGACAGAGCTTGTGGATAAAGGCTACCTTACTATTATGCAGATGGCAGAGAAAATGAGTTATAACCCGGCAAAAGTTTTAGGACTGGATAAGGGTGTTGTAGAAGAAGGAAAAGTAGCAGATCTGGTAGTGTTTAATCCAAAGAAAGAATATGAGATTGACCCATCAACCTTTTATTCTAAGAGCAGAAACACACCGTTTGGCGGCAAGAAAGTAAAGGGTGAAGTAGAAGCTACAATTGTAGCGGGAGAGGTTGTATACGAGAACAAATAAACAGGGGCATGGAGGAAATGAAAGATGATTAACAAGTTAGTAAAAAAGATTCAGCAGACCAATGCGCCGATTGTAGTAGGATTAGATCCTATGATGAATTACATTCCGGAGCATATTCAAAAGAAAGCATTTGCTGAATATGGAGAGACTTTAGAGGGTGCGGCAGAAGCAATCTGGCAGTATAATAAAGAGATTATTGATAACACCTATGACCTGATACCAGCAGTAAAGCCTCAAATTGCCATGTATGAGCAGTTTGGGGTTCCGGGTATGAATGCATTTGTAAAGACCGTAGAATATTGTCATGAAAAAGATTTGGTAGTAATCGGAGATATTAAGCGAGGAGACATTGGTTCTACTTCTGCGGCGTATGCAACTGCTCATATCGGAAAAGTAACGGTAGGTTCTAAGACCTATCACCCATTTGAAGAGGACTTCGTTACAGTCAATCCATATCTTGGTTCTGATGGAGTCAATCCTTTTATAGATGTATGTAAAGAAGAAAAAAAGGGAATTTTCGTATTAGTTAAAACTTCCAATCCTTCCAGTGGAGAGTTTCAGGACAGACTTATCGATGGAAAACCATTGTATGAGCATGTAGGTGAAAAAGTGGCAGAATGGGGCGCACAGTGCATGGGCGATTCTTACAGCTATGTGGGAGCTGTTGTAGGTGCAACTTATCCGGAAATGGGACGCGTTCTTAGAAAAGTAATGCCAAAGAGCTTTATTCTGGTACCGGGGTATGGTGCGCAGGGTGGAAAGGCAGAAGACTTAGTGCCATTCTTTAACGAAGACGGATTAGGAGCAATTGTAAATTCCTCCAGAGGAATTATTGCAGCATACAAGCAAGAAGCATACGCAAAGTTTGGAGCAGAGCATTTTGCAGAAGCATCCAGAGCAGCAGTAGAAGCAATGGTTGCAGATATTAACGGAGCTTTAGAAAAAGCAGGAGTAAGATAGGAGAAAACGATGGCAGAGAAGTTTAAAGAACAGGCGGTAGTCATCCGTCAAGAAGAGATTTCTTATGGAATTTACAGTATGTGGTTAAAAACAGAGCAAATCGCAGGAAAGGCAAAACCGGGACAGTTTATATCCTTATATTGCCATGATGGAAGCCGTATGTTGCCACGTCCTATCAGTATTTGCGAGATAGATGCAAAGGACAATGCATTGCGTATTGTATACCGCGTGGCAGGAAAAGGAACAGAAGAATTTTCCGGTTTGTCCACAGGAGACAGCATTGAAATCGTAGGACCACTTGGAAATGGATTCCCATTAAAAGAAAAGAAAGCATTTTTAATCGGCGGAGGAATTGGAATTCCTCCAATGGTTGAATTGGCAAAACAGTTGAATTGTGAAAAACAAATGGTTTTAGGATATCGTGACACCTTATTTTTACAGGAAGAATTTAAGGGATTGGGAAGTATGTATGTAGCAACCGAAGATGGTAGCTACGGTACCGAAGGAAACGTATTAGATGCTATTAAGGAAAATGGATTGGATGCAGAAATTATTTATGCTTGCGGACCAACACCAATGCTTAAGGCAATCAAAGAATACGCAATAGCCAATGGAATCGAATGTTGGTTATCTTTAGAAGAAAAAATGGCATGTGGAATCGGAGCCTGTCTTGCATGTGTATGCAAGTCAAAGGAAAAAGACAGCCATTCCAATGTAAATAATAAACGTGTCTGCAAAGAAGGACCGGTATTTCGTGCTGAGGAGGTGGAATTTTAATGAACATGGAAGTAAATCTTGCGGGTGTTACATTAAAAAATCCCGTTATGACAGCATCCGGAACTTTTGGTTCAGGAGAAGAATTTTCTGAATTTGTTGATTTGAATAAGCTTGGTGCAGTAGTAACCAAGGGAGTTGCCAATGTCCCATGGGAAGGCAATCCAACACCGAGAATCGCAGAGACTTATGGCGGTATGTTAAACGCAGTAGGACTTCAGAATCCGGGAATTGACTTATTTGTGCAAAGAGATATTCCGTTTCTGAAAAAATACGATACTAAAATCATTGTAAATGTATGTGGAAGAACTACAGAAGATTACTGTGAAGTAGTAGAACGATTGGCAGACCAGCCGGTAGATATGTTAGAAATTAACATTTCCTGCCCAAATGTAAAAGAGGGTGGAATCGCATTCGGACAGAATCCGAAGGCAGTAGAAGCCATTACAAAAGAAGTAAAGAAATACGCAAAGCAGCCGGTTATTATGAAGCTGAGCCCAAACGTAACGGATATTACAGAAATGGCAAAAGCAGCAGAAGCAGGTGGTGCAGATGTATTATCCCTTATTAATACTCTTACAGGAATGAAGATAGACATCAATCGCAGAACCTTTGCACTGGCAAATAAAACAGGTGGACTGTCCGGATCGGCAATACATCCGGTAGCAGTACGAATGGTGTACCAGACTGCGCAGGCAGTAAAGGTTCCAATCATTGGTATGGGAGGAATTGCAACAGCAGAAGATGCAATTGAAATGATTCTTGCTGGAGCAACAGCAGTATCTGTAGGAACTGCAAATTTCCATAATCCTATGGTAACAGAAGAAATTGTAAATGGAATAAGAGATTACATGGAAAGATATCAGGTGGCAGATATCAAAGAGCTAATCGGAGCGGTAAAATAAAAGAAAAGAGGATATATAAATGGAAGCGTACAAACAGGAATTTATTGAATTTATGGTAGACAGCCATGTATTAAAATTTGGAGAATTTATTTTAAAGAGTGGAAGAAAATCTCCATTTTTTATGAATGCAGGTGCATATGTAACAGGAACACAGCTTCGTAAATTAGGTGAATATTATGCAAAAGCAATCCATGAGCATTATGGAGATGATTTTGATGTATTATTCGGACCGGCATACAAGGGAATTCCATTAGGTGTAGTAACAGCTATTGCATATAGCAACTTATACGGAAAGGAAATCCGTTATTGTTCTAACCGCAAGGAAGTAAAGGATCATGGCGGAGATAAGGGAATTCTGTTAGGAAGCGAATTGAATGACGGTGATAAGGTAGTTATTATCGAAGATGTTACAACTTCCGGAAAATCCATGGATGAAACAGTTCCGATTATCCGTGCACAGGCAAAAATCGAGATAAAGGGATTAATGGTATCTTTAAATCGTATGGAGCGCGGTAAAGGAGAAAAGAGTGCCTTAGAAGAAATCAAAGACTTATACGGATTTGAGACAAATGCAATTGTAAGTATGCAGGATGTTGTAGAATATTTATATAATAAGCCATATAAGGGAAAAGTATATATTGATGATGAAATAAAAAAATCAATCGATCAGTATTATGCGCAGTATGGTGCAAAATAGGAGGCGGACCATGAACGAGAAAACATATAAGACCATGAAATCAACCGGAGCCGGAAGTATTGCAATCGGAATTGTAGTATTAATTGGCGGAGTAGTATGTGGTGTGTTAGCAATCATCAATGGTGCAAGACTGTTAAGAAAAAAATCTGAAATTATATTTTAAGGGTTGGAAAATTGAAACGGGATTACAGAAAGATACTCCGGACATGTAGTAAAATCATGTTCGGAGTCTATATTATTTTTTTGATTTATTTTTTATTTTTTGCAGAAAGTACAGGTCGTACCTTTGAAGGTCGTACCTATCATTATAATTTGGTTCTGTTTAAAGAAATTGGGCGTTTTTGGCATCACCGAAAAACCCTTGGAGTTCTTCCTGTAATGTTAAATCTGGTAGGAAATGTGGTTGCATTTTTGCCGCTTGGATTTTTCTTACCAATCATGTATCAGAAATGCCGTTCTTTTTCCTACACAGTATTTTTTTGCTTTGAATTTAGTCTGATTGTGGAGACAATACAGCTCATATCAAAAGTAGGAAGTTTTGATGTGGATGATTTATTGTTAAATACCATGGGCGGTGCCATAGGATATCTTTGTTTTATAACACTGAATTATATGAGGAGAAAACATCATGAGAAGAAGGAAGAGAACCAGCTATAAATTTACAGAGAAAACCCATTCCAAAAGAGGAAAACGGTCTTTGGCAATGGCAATTATTTCCGTTGTGGTAGGAATCTCAGTAGTAGTAATTTCCTTTCAAAATAGCGGAAACGCAAGTGTTTATGTAGGAAGTGCAGGACTTTTTTCATTGCTGCTGTCATTGGTGGCATTAGTGGAAGGAATTCGGAGCCTGCGAGAAGAAGAAAGTTATAAAATTTTCCCGGGATTGGGAACTTTTTTTTCCGCAGTAAGCTTTTTGGCATGGCTTGCTGTATATATAATAGGATTTATGAGTTAGGAGATAGAATGAAATGAGTTATCAGGAAGTTTTAAAACCATATCGTGAAGAGGTGGCAGAACGCTATCCGTTGGTAATGGAACGATTGGAGCAGATAGAAACAGAAGAAACGGTAGCAGAACCTTATCGTGATTATTTCCGTAAGGTAGCCCAGTTCTTGCAAATGCTAAAAAAAGAGGAAGAAGTGCTTACTGGTGGAGGGGCAGATAAGAGAACATTCGAAGAGTGGCAGAAGGTAAATCATGGATTATATGAAGAAATATTACCGGAAAACTACGGAAAAAGTTATGCTAATCCGGCATTTGCAGAAGAAGTGCTGGGAGATACTTTTGGAAAAATGTTCAGTGCCCTATATGCAGATATTCGTTCTTTGATTCCATGTGCATATCAAGGAAGAATTTATGAGATAACAATTTTCTGCGAGCTTTTAGTAGAAATCTATAACTGTTTTGAGGCAGAAGAGATTCCGGAAGAAAAGGAAATACAGCAGATTATTTATTGGTTTTACCATGATTACGGGGAATTGTTCATGGAGATAAATGTATTGTCCATGACCTGTTCAGAATTAGATTATGTAACCCAAATCATTATGAACAGTGACTTAGAGGATTTGTCTTATCTCTATCGTTACGGTTCTTATATTACCGAAAATGAGATAAAAACAGCCAGGTTTTTAAATTCTCTTTCCGGTGAGCAGATTCAGGCAATGGCAGATACTTATACGGAAGGGTATCGAATCGGATTTGAGGTAACAGGTAAGGATTTATCCAAGAAGAAATATGTGGATTTGCGTTATAATATCGGATTTGAACGTATGATGCGTGCAGCAGTTTCTAATTTTGCAAAGATGGGATTAAAACCGGTTGTGCCAAGAATAGAGAACTTTTCTTATAATGGAAGAGACAATGGAACTATGGCAGTAGAAAGTACACAGCCAAACCGTCAGTATTTGTATGATCATAAGGCAGATAGAGCCATGTATTTAGATAAAGCATTGGTGGAGCGACGTTTAGAGAGCTTAAAAACAGCCTATGAAAATCGAAAAGAGGATGCAGTATTGTATGCAGGACCGGCAGTAGTAGAGGTATTCGGTGAAGCGGGATTTGAACCAAAGGGCAATCCGTCTGCATATCAGTATAGTGAGAAACAGCAAAAACTCAATGTATATGCAGCTAATATGGAAAGCCAGATAACCAATGAGCACATTCATGGAGAAGAACGTAGTTTTACCATTATTGCATATCCAATTCCGGAGATTGGGCCAAAGTTTGAAGAAATCTTTGAAAAAACAGTAGAAATCAATACCTTGGATTATAAATTGTATCAGAATATGCAGCAAAAAATAATTGATGTGTTAGATGGGGCAGAGTATGTGCACATTACCGGAAAGGGTGCAAATAAAACAGATTTGACCGTAGCAATTCATCCATTGCAGAATCCGGAAAAAGAAAGTGCCTTTGAAAACTGTGTGGCAGATGTGAACATTCCGGTAGGAGAAGTGTTTACCTCTCCGGTGTTAAAGGGCACCAACGGACATCTACATGTAACAGAGGTCTTTTTAAACGGATTAAAATATTTAGACCTGGCATTGGATTTCAAAGATGGAATGATTGCTTCTTATACTTGTAAAAATTTTGATACCGAAGAGGAAAATCAGGCATTCTTAAAAGAAAATCTTTTAATGCATCATGAAACACTTCCGATGGGAGAATTTGCAATTGGAACCAATACCACAGCTTACAAAATGGGAATTGAATATGAGATTCAGGATAAGCTTCCGATTTTGATTGCAGAAAAGACGGGTCCACACTTTGCAGTAGGTGATACCTGTTATAGTTGGGCAGAAGATACAGCAGTATTTAATCCCGATGGAAAAGAAATTATTGCAAGAGAAAATGAGATTTCCGCGAAACGTAAAGAAGATGTAGAAAAGGCATACTTTAACTGCCATACAGATATTACGATTCCTTATGATGAGCTGAACAATATAACGGTAATTTATAAGGATGGAACAACAGCAGATGTTATATGCGATGGCAAATTCGTGGTAGCAGGAACAGAAGAATTAAATAAGCCTTTAAACGAATAAAGGGGACTTTGTATTTGGAAAAATATGTGATATAATGAGCGTAGCAATGAGCAGTGAAAAATCTAAGAATGCCAATTTGACTGTTCACAGGAAAGGTTGGCAGACTGGATTTTTGTTCGGCGAATGCCGTACAGTGAGGAAAAGCAGAGCTTTTTCGAACGTACACTGCGTAGTAAAGCTCGTAT
>JAAYPT010000053.1 GCA_012519695.1 Clostridiales bacterium
AAAAAATGCATGATGATTGTATAGTTGCATATAGTGTGAACTTAGAAGAAAAAGTAGTAGATATTCAAACTTATAATAATACTAAAAAGAAACAGGGAAAAATTTGTTTTTCTGGAGTATTAACACATTCATTCAAATGTATTATAGATTATAATATAATTTTAGACATTCAAGAATGCGAAATAAGTATATTTTTTAGTGATAACCAAGAAGAATTGATAAGAATGAAGGGTTATGGCTGGCCTATTGTTTATCAGACAGAGCAGGAGTTACTGGACTTTTTGATAACCAATGAATATAAGTATATAAAAATAAATTCCTCATATGGTATGGAAGGATGGATACTTGCAAATTCTTATAAAATAGAGGAATAAAAATGTGAAAAGATAAATTTGGGGTGAGTATAAGTAATTAAATAAGAGGAAGATTCAAATATCTGTCAGTCGGCATAGTGATGATTCAGTAGAAAAATCCAAGGAAAGGAATTGTATATATAGAATTCCTTAATTAGGAGGAAAATATGGCAAGAGAGGCAATTTTAGAAATAAACTGTGGTAGATATTCAGAAAGGATTATAGATGTAATAGAGTTATTTGGCGAATTAGGGTGGAAATATTATGATTTGGAAAATAATATTGAATATTTGCCTTTAGGAGATAATGATAATTTTGATTGGCAAAAAAGAGTTATTTCAGATAGTGAATTAAAGGAAATAATTAATAATAAGCAAGAAAAATCTGAACAAATAGGTCTTAATTTGTATTATCAAAATTCTGGTGTAGGTATAACATTGTTAGCTAAAAATACCAAAGAACTAGTAATTGGTCTAAGTATTAATAGAAGAACAGTTGAGAATAGTCGTGACTCAATTACTGATGTAGGATGGTACTTTAAGCATATAATACAAGCGTTAAATAAAAAAGGGTGTCCTATTGACAATGTCAAATTCGAAGAATATGTAGATTAATATGTTTATTAAATTTAGAATGAGGTTCTGAGCAAGTAAAAGATGTGTTTGAAAGGTATGAAAGGGAATACAATATGGTTTGCTGAAAAACAAATTATATTCAATGAAAAGATAGCAGAGATTGTAGAATTTGAAAAATGTGTGGTAATAAGAAATAAGTATTCCAATGAAAATCCTACAAATAATTTAGTTGCATTTGATTTTGATGGAAATAAATTATGGGAAATTGATGATATCATTAAGCCTTTGGCACCTCAAACTATTGTTTCAATTGGAAAAAAAGATTGCAAGTGTATAAGTATAATTACATTTACGGGATTGAATTTGTTCATTGAAGTAGAAACGGGTAAAATTATGGATAAAAAAATAACAAAATAAAAGCACAATTTTCATGAGTAATGCGGTATATGATAGAGGATATTTTGGAGATGAAGTAGAAATGATTATAGATAATGAAGAAGAAACCTGTTGGAAAATATATTTTTCATCTTGCCACAAAGTATCGTATGAAACAGATGCTAATAAAAGAAAGATTACTAGGGTAAGAAATATGAAAAAATTACAACTTGGTTATTTGGGGCGAAATATTTCTGTTTGTGAAAGTGAAAATGCCAACTTCTTCCAACAAAAGGAGCAATGTATCGTAAATTTATAGAAAGTGTTGGCATAACAGGAAACCTAATGCTAGACCATAGGAGGAAAGTTTATGTATGGAATCGATATTTTTGAAAATATAAATATGAGGATGCAATATTCATCTATTAATTTCCGAAACTTAAGAAATCAAGCATTGAATTTTTCTGCAAATCATATTATGATGAAATGAGTGAGTTTTGTCTCATAAAAAGACAAATAAAAGGAGAAAAATCCATGAATCAGTATGATAAAACATGTATTACATATTTTTTTGAACATCAATCTCAACTTTTTGGGAAAAATATATTAGAAGATATAGAAGAGGCAGAAGAATTTTTAGAGGATTGCATGGCAGTGGTATGCAAGAATCTTAAAGAAGTCAGAGCTTTTTTTGAAGAAGAAGGAGCTGATATTGCAGAAATGAATAACGAGGAGCTAAAAGACGCAGCAGAAGTATTTACGTTGCCGGATGGAAGATTTCTAGTAGTAGAAGGATAGGTGAATCGGAATGAACGAGTATGATGTGATTATTATTGGTGCAGGACCTTCAGGAATTTTTTGCGCATACGAGTTGATTAATAAAAGACCGGATATGAAGGTTTTATTAATTGAAAAGGGAAGAAGAATTGAAGAGCGTCAATGTCCAAAACGTAAGACAAAGGTTTGTGTGGGATGCCAGCCATGTTCCATTACAACCGGGTTTGCAGGTGCTGGAGCATTTTCAGATGGAAAGTTATCTTTGTCACCGGATGTAGGTGGAAATTTACCGGAGATTTTAGGATATGAAGAAACCGTAGCGTTGATTCATGAGTCTGATGATATTTATCTGAAATTTGGAGCAGATTCTAAGGTCTATGGTGTGGATAAGGAAAAAGAAATCCGTGAGATTCGCAGAGAAGCAATCAATGCGAACTTAAAATTAATTGAATGTCCAATCCGTCATCTTGGTACAGAAGAGGGATATAAAATATACAGCAGACTTCAGGAGTATCTGTTAGAACATGGCGTAGAAATGAAGTTTCGTACCATGGTAGAGCAGTTGATAGTGGAAAATGGCGAAGCGAAAGGTGTAGTTACGGAACAGGGAGAAACTTATCTGGCAAATGAAATTGTCTGTGCAGTAGGAAGAGAAGGTGCAGACTGGTTTAGTCATGTCTGTAAAGAGCAGGAAATTGAAACACAGGTGGGAACGGTAGATATCGGAGTGCGTGTAGAGGTGCGTGATGAAGTCATGGATTTCCTGAATAAAAATCTCTATGAGGCAAAGCTGGTATACCATACACCGACCTTTGATGATAAAGTGCGAACATTTTGTACCAATCCTTCCGGAGAAGTAGCTACCGAGTATTACGATAATGGTTTGGCAGTTGTAAATGGTCATGCGTATAAGTCAAAGGATTTGAAAACCAATAATACCAACTTTGCATTGTTGGTATCTAAGAACTTTACAAAACCATTTAAAACACCAATCGAATACGGTAAGCAGATAGCACAGTTATCCAATATGCTTTGTGATGGAAAAATTATGGTACAGACCTTTGGAGACTTTAAAAGAGGAAGACGTACCACAGAAGAAAGACTTTGCCGTAACAATTTGATACCCACCTTAAAAGATGCAGTACCGGGAGATTTATCTCTGGTATTCCCACATCGAATCATGGTGGATATTGAAGAAATGATTATGGCATTGGATAAGGTGACTCCGGGAATTGCCAGTGATGAAACTCTTTTATATGGAGTAGAAGTTAAGTTTTATTCTAATAAGGTAGTAGTAAACAAAGATTTTGAAACAAATATCGGAGGACTTCGGGCAATTGGAGATGGGGCTTCTGTTACGAGAGGTTTGCAGCAGGCATCAGCAAACGGAATCAGTGTGGCGAGAAGCATTTTGGCAAAAATGGAAAAGTAGATAAAATAGGAGAGGCGAATGAAAAGAAATAAAGTAAGAGCAATGGCGGCAGCCCTTCTTATGAGTATAGCAGTTAGCGGTTGCAAAATAGGAAATACACAAATAGAAGTAAGTTCAGGATTTACCGGAAATGAAGTGTTCAAGATAAAAGATGAAGTGTGTACTCTTTCGGAAGCAAAAGTATTTCTTACCAATTATCAAAATATTTATGCAGATATGTATGGAGTGAATCTTTGGAAACATAAATTTAAAGATAATGAATTAGAAAAGTATGTGAAAGATATCACAGTGTCTCAGTTGGCACAGATTATGGCAATGGATTTTCTGGCAGAGGAAAAGGACATTTCACTAACCGAAGAAGAACAAGGGAAAATTAAGGAGGCAGCGAAAGCCTACTACGACTCCTTAAACGATACAGAAAAAGAATATATGCATGTATCAGAGGGAGACATTGAAAAGTTGTATGAACGGTATGGCTTGGCAAATAAGTTATACACACAGTTAACCGGTGACGTGAATGCAGAGGTTAGTGATGATGATGCAAGAGTCATGGAAGCAGACTGGATTTATGTTACAGATGAAAATGTTGCCAATGAAGTTCAAAATCAGTTAAATAATGGTGCAGACTTTATTTCCGTGGCAGGAACATATAACGAAGCAGCGGAAATAGAAGTTTCTTTTGGACGAAACGATGTTCCCAAAGAGGTGGAACAGGTAGCATTTTCCTTAGAAAACAATCAGGTAAGTGGAATGATTCCTGTGGATAATGGCTGGTATTTCATAAAATGTATCAATAATTACAACCAGGAATTGACGGATGCTAATAAATCCGTGATTTTAGATCAACGAAGAAAAGAAGCCTTTGATGATGTCTATAGTGAATTTTTAAAAAAGCTCCCATCTAAATTTAATGACGATGTATGGAAAGAAGTAAAAATAGAGACAGATAAGAAAATCACTACAGATAGTTTTTTTAAAACCTACGAAAAATACTGCAATTGGTAGTATAAAAAGATGAAAGAATGCGAAAGGTTAGACATTTTTTCATCTTTTTTTATTTTTTTCCTAACCAAGTGAAAAAAACACCGACTATATATATGAAAAAACGTTTTTAGGAAGAATGAGTATGCATACGAAAGAGTTATTAGAACAATTAAACCAAGAGTTGTTGGACAAACTCTATGGTTTTTCTTATGCCAGATGTCAGAATCAGCATGAGGCAGAGGATTTATGTTCAGAAATCATGGTACAGTTAGTAAAATCCATTCAACGGGGAATTCAAGTTGAAAAATTTGAACCCTTTTGTTGGAAAGTTGCGCGAAATGTGTATGCTGATTTCTGTGAAAAAAGAAAAAAACAGCAGATGTTGGTAGTAACCCAAGAGGAGTTTGAACAACTACCGATGGTGCAGGTAAATCCGGTAGAAGATTACCTGACCAATAATCAGGAAAAAGAGCAAATGGAAGAAATCATACATCAGATAGCATTTCTCGGAAAGATGTATCGGGAGGTTATGGTGCAATATTATCTGGAAGAAAAGAAAGTTTCAGAAATAGCCCAAAATCTTGGAATTTCAGAGACTACAGTAAAACAAAGATTGTTTGCAGCCAGAAATACCATAAAAAATGAAATGGAACAAGGAAGGGAAAAGAAGATGCCGGTATTATTAAAACCTATTTATATGTTCTTTGAGGGAACCGGAAATCCGGTGGGAAATGACCCAACAACAAAGGCAGAGCGAGTATTGTCTCAGATGGTACTTTATTTATGTCGAAAAGAGGAACAGAAGGCCTCCGATATTGCAAAAAAATTGGGAGTTCCTCTGGTTTATATTGAAGATGAACTGGAAATTCTCTGTAAGGGAGAGAATGGAACTTACGGATTACTTCGTAAGGTAGGAAAGGACAAATACATATCAAATATTATAGTGTTAGAAAAGGCAGAATGTCAGGAAATACGGGAAAGTGTATCAGGGGAAATATATGAACTGATTGAACAGCTCAAAGTATTTCTTCAGGTACATGGAGAACAGATTCTGGGATTGAATTATTATGGAACGAAGTTTGAACTGCCATATATTTTTTGGACAATGGTTGTGGTGTTGGTTTGGAATATGATTCAACCGGAGTATTTAGAAATCATGGAAAAAGAATATTTCCCAAATGTTACTGTTCCAGATAGACCTTATACGTCAATCGCAATTATAGGAGGAGAAAATATAGAAGAAGAAATGCGAGAACTTTTCTATGGTGCAGATGGGATTGATGCTAAAAATATATGTGGTTATCAAAAGGTATCGTTTTATAATACCTATGGAAAGCGAGTAGAGGCAAAATTTCATTGCGGAGAAAATATTGCCTTAAATCAAAAGCTATTATTGACAATTCGTTCTGCTAAGGGACTTGCCATAGATAGTCTTACGGAAGAAGAAAAAGAGTATGTAGCTAAGGCAATTGCAGATGGATATATCATAAAAAAAGAAAATATGTTATATCCGGGAATTGTAACGGTACCGGAAAAAACACATGATGAAATGGTTAAAATAGCTCAGACATTTATTGGGGAAAATATAGACATTTTGAAAAAAATGTATGGAAATCTTGCAAAGAAGATAAAAAAAGTAGTACCGAGACATTTAATCCCGGAGTATAAAATGTTAATAGCAATGGTAGGTTCTCAAATGACAGAGATGGTAATAGAAGAAGGAATTCACCAGGGAATCTTAAGTACACCGGTAGCGAATGGAAATGAAGGAACTCTATTGGTAATAGAAGAGTAAAAGAATAGAAACAGAAAAGCAGGAGGAATTTATGGAAGAAAAGAAGTACAAGACCCTTCCGATGGTAAAACGTTTAATGGTAAATACCGCAGAAAGGGACAAAAAGCAATTTGGGCGCATTGCAGTGTTTACCATTGCAGCAGCTATTTATCCATTTTTAGGAGTATTTTTACCTAAGATTGCCATTGGAATTTTAGAGCAAAATAAAAAAGATGCCGGAAAAACATTGCTTTTGGCAATGGCGGTTTATTTTGTAGTGGCAGGAATACTGGGATTTACCGTTAGTTATCTTCGTCAGGTGATTTCGGTACATAACATGCGAATTCGCATTCACTATTTAGGAGATACTTTCCGAAAACTAACTACCATGGATTATAAATATACCGAGAATGCAAAGTTTTTTGAAGAAAATGAGAGAGCATTAAATGCAGCGAATAACAATGAGGAGGGAATAGAAGGTGTTTCTAACCGACTGTTTCAATTACCGGCAAAAATAATTACCATTGTGGGAATGTTTGTATTGGCAGGAACCTTGAATCCCTGGATTTTGCTGGTATTGATTCTTCATGTATTTGTTACCATGTGGGTGTCTCGTATGAGTCATAATTACAGTTATTCTAAAAAGGAAGAGGAGGCAAAGGCATCTCGTAAGATAAATTATTATTATAGAACAACCCATGATTTTTCTTTTGGAAAAGATATTCGTATCTATAATTTTCGTGACCGTATTTTGAAAAATTATCAGGAAGAAATTAAAGCGTTGACGGTTTTAAGAGGAAAGATTGCAGGACGAGAATATTTACTTGGATTTGCAGGAATTTTCACATTGTTACTTACCAACGTAGTGATGTATGGAATATTGATTTATCAGGCATATTACGGAATGCCAATTAGTTCATTTACTATGTACATTTCTACCATCACAACCCTTATGGCATCCATGCTAGAACTGGGAACGGATGTTACATTTGTTATTAATCAGGGACAATATGTAGGGGACTTTTTCCGTCTTATGGATGAATCATTGATAGATGAGGGGGGAAGTGTTACAAAGCCAAATGAGACATTGGAAATTGTATTTGATCATGTAAGTTTTCATTATCCAAATACAGATACCAATGTATTTACGGATTTGAACTTTACCATACATAAAGGAGAACGTCTTGCCATTGTTGGAGTAAATGGTGCCGGAAAGTCTACCTTAGTAAAACTGATGACAGGATTGTTTGAACCAACCGAAGGACATATTTATATTAATGGTACCGATATTGGAAATTACAGGAAAAAAGAACTGTATAGTCTGTATTCTGCTGTATTTCAGGATGTAAATATTCTGGCATTTACATTGCGTGAAAATGTAGCATGTAAGTCAGAAAATGTAGATGATGAGCGAGTAAAAACCGCCTTAGAAAAGGTAGGATTGTGGAAGAAAGTAGAAAGTTTTGAAAAAGGATTAGACCAGATGATGTTAAAGGTAATTGATGAAAACGGAACAGATTTTTCCGGTGGAGAACGTCAGAAATTGTCTATTGCCAGAGGGCTTTATAAGGATGCACCAATGGTTATTATGGATGAGCCAACAGCAGCACTGGATGCGTTAGCAGAAGCAGAGATTTATGAAAACTTCAGCAGTCTGGTAGAGGGAAAGACAGCCGTATATATTTCTCACCGTTTGGCAAGTACCAGATTCTGTGACAAAATTGCATTGTTTGACCATGACGGGTTAAAGGAGTATGGAACGCATGATGAATTGATGGAGCGTCATGGAAGTTATTATGAGATGTTTACCGTACAGGGAAAATACTATCAGGAGGAGGCAGAAGCAGTATGAAAAAACTAATACATTTCTTTAAAAGTGTGTGGAGTGTATCTCCGGGATATATTTTTCTTTTGGTAATCTCAGCACTGACAGATGGAGCAAAATTATTTTTGAATGTAATACTGCCAAAATATCTGGTAGATGAATTATTGGGAAACAGAGATGTACATACCTTATGTTTCTTTGCAATTTTAATCGTTGCAAATAACGTAGGAATGACTTTATTAGCCAATACCTGGAAATGTTTGATGGCAAAAAAAGAAACTTATGTGAAATACAGCATGAACAAAGTAATGGCAGAAAAAATTATGAACTTGGAATATTCTTACCTGGAAGATCCGTATTATCTAGATTTAAAGGAAAGAGCAGTATTTGCCATTGATAATCAGAATGCCATTGCCATGTTGATTCAGAGTTTCTCAGAGACATTTAGCGGATTTGTAACGCTGATTGGTTTGATAGCAATTATGGCAACTCTTGGACCTGTATTACTTATTATTCTTGCAATTGGAATTGTAGCAATGCTTTTGATTTCTTCCGGACTTTCTAAGTATTATGTAAAAATGACACAGGAATTGATCCCCATTAACCGCAGATTTGGTTATTATCTGAATCTTGCATGGGATAAGCCATGTCAAAAGGATATCAGACTTTATGATATGGAAAACATGATGGAAGAACGATTGCGTGGATATACCGATGAGACTTGTGACTTATTTGAAAAAATATTCAAAAAAATGGGTTCTACTTCCGGTGGATTAAGTGTTATCAACGATGCAATAGCAGCCATTTGTTATGCTTATGTGGGAATAAGAACCATTTCTACCACATTTGGACCAAAGATTTCCATTGGTTCTCTTACCATGTATGTGTCTGCGGCAATTAACTTTTCTACCTCTGTCATGGCATTTGGACAAAGTGTGATTAGTACCATGCAGCACCTTTCCTTTTTAGATCCATATATGGAATTTATGTCTCTTGAAGAAGAAACTATGGACAAGGGAAAAGAGAAGTTTGAAGGACCGGTAGAAACCATTGAATTTGAGCATGTAACTTTTACCTATCCAAAAGCAGAAAAGCCGGTACTTCATGATATTTCTTTTTCTGTAAAGCGGGGAGAGAAGATTTCCATTGTGGGATTAAACGGTGCCGGAAAGTCTACCTTGGTAAAACTTATTTGTCGTATGTATCAGGCAGACAGCGGAGTTATTCGCATCAACGGAAAAAATATTTACGATTACGATTATCTGTCTTATATGAAGTGTATTGCAGCAGTTTTTCAAGATTATCGCTTATTTAACTTTACCATCGCAGAGAATATTTCCTGCCAGGAAAAGAATGCAGATTTGGAGAAAATCAATCATCTCATTGATGAAGTAGGATTACGTCAGAAAATAGATAACTTAAAAGACGGTGTGCAAAGTCGTTTTGGAAAAGAATACGATGAGAATGGTATTGAAATGTCAGGCGGAGAAGGACAAAAGATTGCTATTGCAAGAGCTTTGTATAAGGAATCGTCCTTAGTTATCTTAGATGAGCCTGCCAGTGCCTTAGACCCAATTGCAGAGGCAGAAATCTATGAGAAATTTAACAATTTAGTAGAAGATAAGACGGCAATTTATATTTCCCACCGTATGTCATCCTCTATATTCTGTGATAAGATATTGATTATTGACGGTGGAACAGTAGCGGACTTTGATACACACGAAAATCTGATGAAGAAAACAGAAAGCCTGTATTATAAGCTATTCCATTCACAGGCAGAAAATTATAAGTTAGAAGAAGCGTAATTGTTAACAGCATAGTATAATTTTTAGAATAGAAAAGGGCGGTAGTATTTCGGAATATTTCGGAAATACTACCGCCCTTTGGGGTTTATTTTGCTAACAGCATCATAATTTCATTGCTTCGTGCAATGAATTTTGCCATAGCATCTGGAGCTAATGGCTGGTTGCCTAACAGAGCTAAGTCATAAAGCTGTTCACAGAACATAGGAACATGTTCGGAATCCTTATGCTCTAAGATGTATTTTACTAAGTCATTATTGGCATTTAAGACTAATGTGCAATCATTAGCACCGAAGTCCATACCTGCCATACCGTACATTTTCATCATATCCTGCATACGACGACCTTCTTCAGAAAGAGTGATGACAGAAGAGATAGAAGCATTCTTCAGTTTTTCTACAGAAATCTTTAAGTTATCATTCTGTAATGCCTTATGGAAGGTTTCGGTTAAGGTTTCGTTTGCTTCTTTTAATTCATCTTCGGAAGTTTCCTCTTTCATAGAGTCTGTTACATCAGCATCAATACGAACAAACTTAATCTTTTCATTTCTACGCTCTAACTGTGTAATGAAAGAAGTATCAATGTTGTGGTCTAAGATAACAGCGTCCATACCTTGTTCCTTGAACATATTGATGTACTGTCCCTGCTGTTTGGTATCTGTTACATAGTAGATAGGTTTTCTGGTATCTTTTTCTTCTGCATTTTCATTTGATTCCGTGTTTGTATTTTCAGCATCTTTGTTCTCACTGTCTTTATTTTCGGTATCTTCTTCTACCTTCAAGCACTCTGGAAGAGTAAGGTATTTATTATCTAAGTTTTTGAAAAGAATGTAGTCATTCATCTTGTCGCAGAATTTTTCATCTTTTAAGCAACCAAACTTGATGAATGGGCTGATGTCATCCCAGTATTTCTCATAAGTTTCTTTTTCTGTTTTGCACATACCGGTCAGTTTGTCAGCAACTTTCTTGGTAATGTAATCAGAAATTTTCTTTACGAATCCATCATTCTGCAAAGCACTTCTGGATACATTCAAAGGTAAGTCAGGGCAGTCAATGACACCTTTTAACAACATTAAGAATTCCGGAATAACTTCCTTGATGTTATCGGCAATAAATACCTGATTGTTATATAACTTAATAGTTCCCTCAATAGAATCGTACTCTGTATTGATTTTCGGGAAGTATAAGATACCTTTTAAGTTAAATGGATAGTCCATATTTAAATGAATCCAGAACAAAGGCTCTTTGTAATCCTGAAATACCTTACGATAGAATGCCTTGTAGTCATCATCGCTACATTCATTTGGATGTTTTGTCCAAAGTGGAGTAGTATCGTTCAAGGCAACCGGGCGTTTCAAGATTTTCGCCTTTTCCTGACGAGGAGAAACTTCTACCTGTTCTTTGGTTCCGTCTTCCTTTTCTTTTTCTTCGTATTTTGCTTCTTCTACAATATTTTCAATTACAGTATCTTTTTCAGTTACCTGATCGGCAGGAATGGTTTCATATTCCGGTTCTGCATTTCCTTTCTTTAAAAAGATTGGGGTAGGCATGAAAGAGCAGTATTTTTCAATGACTTCTCTTGCACGATACTCATTGGCAAATTCCAGACAATCTTCATTTAAGAAAAGAGTTATGGTAGTACCAACGGTATCTTTGTTACCATCCTGCATATCAAATTCCGTACCGCCGTCACATTCCCAGTGAACAGGAGTAGCGTCTTTCTTATAAGAAAGAGTGTCAATGTGTACTTCGTCAGCTACCATAAAAGCAGAGTAGAATCCCAATCCAAAATGACCGATAATCTGTTCATCGCTTGCTTTGTCCTTATATTTTTCCAGGAAATCAGTTGCTCCGGAAAATGCAATCTGGTTGATATATTCTTCTACTTCATCAGCAGTCATACCAATACCATTATCTACGAATTTTAACGTTTTTTCCTCTGGATTTACCAATACCTGAATCTTAGGTTCATAGTCCTGAGGAAGTTCGTATTCGCCCATCATATCCAGTTTCTTTAATTTAGTGATAGCATCGCAACCGTTTGAAATCAATTCACGGTAGAAAATGTCGTGGTCAGAATACAACCATTTTTTTATAATAGGAAAAATATTGTCACTGTTAATGGAAAGGCTTCCATGTTTGTTACTCATTTGTCAACACTCCTTTGGGTTAATTGTTTTTTTTGGTTATGCTTATTACGATTTACAGAGTTTCCACGAACTAAAAATAACTATAAATCATAACTCTCTGAAAAAAATTGTAATACTGCATTATGTAAAAGTCAATAGAAAATTAGCACTCTTTTGCGATGAGTGCTAACAAAATGGCGGAAAGCCAGGAAACTAGCGGGATTATGAAATTATTAAAAGTTTATAAAGTGGAAAAGAGTTGACCGAAAAGCGTTGAGATAGTAAAATAAGAAACGGTTGGTTAGAGTTAGAAAGAGAGGCAGAAAGAGGAGAAAATGGAAAATCAGTTAAAAGGAAGTATGGTAACAGGTAATCCAACAAAGGCATTAATCGCATTTACACTGCCAATGGTAGGAGGAAATCTGTTTCAGCAGTTTTATAATATTGTAGATTCAATTATTGTAGGAAATGTAGTAGGGGAGGATGCGTTAGCGGCAGTTGGAGCATCTACGGCAATTACCATGTTATTTGTTATGGTAGCTATTGGAACAGGAATCGGGTGTTCGGTTGTGGTTTCCCAGTTGTTTGGTGCAAATCAACTTGCCAAGATGAAAACAGCTATTTCAACAGCCCTATTATCCATTCTTGGATTTAGTATTTTGTTAAGTATTCTGGGAATGGCAATTAACAAAGGGATATTAAGACTGATGGGAACACCGGATAATATCTTCACGGAGGCATCGGCATATTTACAGATTTATTTTTACGGTTTTGTATTCTTGTTCTTGTATAATGCATTTTCCGCTATTTTTAATGCATTGGGAGATTCCACAAAGCCACTGTTGTTTTTAATGTTTTCTTCTATATTAAATATCGGATTAGATTTATTTTTTGTAGCGAAACTTCACATGGGAGTTGCAGGAGCTGCTTGGGCAACCTTGATTTCACAGGCAATTTCAGCAGTACTTTCCTTTGGATTTCTAATGCGTAAGTTAAAAGGAATAGAGACAGAGTACTTTGCAAAGTATGATGTTGGTATGTTAAAACGTATGGTAACAGTAGCAATTCCTACCATTGTTCAGCAGTCTATTGTGTCTGTGGGAATGCTTTTAATACAGTCTGTGGTAAATCGCTTTGGTTCTACTTTTATTGCAGGCTATACGGCAGCAGTTAAGATTGATGGGATTGCCATTACACCAATGGTAGCAGTTGGAAATGCAGCATCTACCTATGTGGCACAAAACATGGGAGCAAGAAAACCGGAAAGAATCAGTCAGGGGTACCGAATTTGCCTTACCATGGCAGCAGGAATCGGACTTTTTATCGCAGTAGTATTGCATTTTGCAGGTGAAGAGGTTGTTGGATTATTTATGGATTCTGCTAACAGTGCAGGAGCAATTTCTATTGGAGCAGAATACTTGAGTATTGTTTCGCTATTCTATTTCATTATGGGAATTATGAATGTAAGCAGTGGAATACTGCGTGGGGCAGCAGATATGAAGTGGTTTCTGGCATGCAGTCTGTGTAATCTGGCTACCCGTGTGGTTCTGTCCTATGCGTTGGCTGGAATAACAGCAGGAAAAATTATTATGTGGGCAAATCCAATCGGATGGTCTGTAGGATTGATAATAGCAGTATTCCGTTACTTCCAGGGGGGCTGGAAAAAGAGAGTGCTGATATAGAAAAAGTTGGTATGGAAAATCGTTATAGTAAAGTGATTCACACAGGAGGTTTGAAAACATGAAGGAAAAGGACAATTCTAAAAAGATAATAACTATTCCAAATGTGTTAAGTTTATTTCGGTTGATATTAGCAGTTGTTTTTCTGGTAGTATATTTACAGGCAAAAGACCAACAGGGATATTATATTGCATTTGGTATTCTGGTATTATCGGCAATTACAGATGTAATAGATGGAAAAATAGCCAGACATTTTCATATGGTAAGTGATTTTGGTAAGATTTTAGATCCCTTTGCAGACAAGCTGACACAGGGATTCGTTATGCTGGCATTAGTTAGCAGATATCCGGCGATGGTAATAGAAGTGGGAATTTTTGTAATGAAGGAAGCTTACATGTCTTTCATGGGACTTAAGGTCATAAGTACAACCGGAAAAAATAATGGGGCGTTGTGGTTTGGAAAATTAAATACAGTGATTTTATATGGAACATCTATGATATTGATTTTGTTCTATAACATCCCGGTTGTGTTAGCAAATATTTTAATTGGTGTATGTTGTGTTTCTATTTTGTTTTGCTTTTATAAATACCATAGGGAGTTTTTACGAATCTTAGCAGAACATGCAAAAAATAAAGCACAGTAAGGAGAAAAGGTATGGGAAAAACGATTAATTGGGCAATCTTAGGAACCGGTGTAGTAGCAAATGAAATGGCACAGGCTTTGAAAAATGCAGGAAAAAAAGTGTATGCAGTAGGAAATAGAACGCATGAAAAAGCCATAGCATTTGCAGAAAAGTATGGAATTGAAAAAGTATATGATGATTTTCATGAGATGTTTTCCGATGAGGAAGTAGATGTAATCTATATTACGACACCACATAATACACATATAGATTTTATGACAGAAGCACTTTCTCATGGAAAGCATATATTATGTGAAAAAGCCATTACGTTAAATCGTGAGGAATTAGAAAAGGCAGAAAAACTTGCAAAAGAAAAGCAGGTAGTGCTTGCAGAAGCCATGACTATATATCATATGCCACTTCACAAAAAGCTGCGTAAAATGGTAGCAGATGGTACGATTGGTGATGTGGAAATGATTCAGATTAACTTTGGAAGCTTCAAGGAATATAATATGGAAAATCGTTTCTTTAACCCAAATCTTGCAGGAGGTGCTTTGTTAGATATTGGTGTGTATGCCATATCTTTAGCAAGATGCTATTTAAAATCCAAGCCTAGTAAGGTGATTTCCATGATGAGAAAAGCACCGAGTGGTGTAGATGAAATGTCCGGTATTGTAATGCAGAATGATGAAGGACAGATGGTAGTAATTTCCTTATCCTTACACACAAAGCAGCCAAAGCGTTGTAACATATGCGGAGAAAAAGGCTATATTGAAATATATGATTATCCAAGAGCAGAAGAGGCTAAGATTGTTTATACAGAAAGTGGAGCGGTTGAAACCATAAAAGAGGGAGAAATGAGCCGTGCACTTCAGTATGAAATGGAGGATATGGAAAAGGCAATTACAGGAAATGACGAAGATATTTTGCTGAACTATACAAGGGATGTCATGGAGCTTATGACAGATTTGCGAAAAGAATGGGAGATGTATTATCCAGAAGAATTACAGGAAAAATAGAAGAGAAGAAGGAATGTGGCTATCGGACTGAGTGATGATTTTCATTGGTGCGATAGCCACATTTGTTATATTAAATGCAAAGTATTCAGTTTGATTTACATGTGCAAACTTATAAATCTAGCATATATAGAAAACTGTTTCTATCAGGATAGACATATGAAATCGGCAAATCTATAGTGTCAATTTTACGAAATCCGGCATTTTCGTAGAACCTGTGTGCTGCATGAGCAACGGAAGGGGTATCCAAAATGATGTGCTCTACATTTGCTGCTTTAGCAAATGCAATCAGTTTCCGGTATAAAGCCAGCCCTACTTTTTGTGAACGAGTTTCTATTTGCATGGGAAAAACCTCCACAATTTTCAATTATTGCTACTTGCATTTTACAGTTTGTAATATACTCCTGTCAAAAAAGTAGTTTTGTTCTTCCAAGTCTGGATGGAAGATTGATAAGTAGAAAACAATGGAAGATATAGGAAAAAAACTAGGAAAACCTTATAATTAGAATAAATGAGATATTTGTCAACTTGATTACATGAGACATTTGTATATAATAAAAATAAGATTTCTTAATGGGAGAGAAGAAACAAATGAAGAAAAGTGTAGATGGGAAACGAATATGGGGAATCATAGAATTAGCTCTGTTTAATTTTATATTTTTAGGAACAGAGTATATGTTTGATAATATGATAGCCTACACAACCAATTCAAAAGACGTAGTGTTGGCACAAAGTTATATTCTGGGAATTAGTGTGTTAGGATTTGTTCTTTATCCGGTGATACGAAAGATTTTAGCAAAACGGGCAAAGGAGATTGGATTTTTTCTTATTTCTACCATTAGTATTGTGTGTATCTTTGTCATGCAGTGTCATACTTCTTACGGGATGACATTGACAGCAGGGTGTATAGGATTTGTATTATTGGGAGTTGTTGGAAGTGACGTGCATTATTTATTGGCAGTTATTCTTCCAAATGATGAAAATTTGGCAAAGACAGTGGGAATAGCCTATGCATTGGGATTGTTACTTCAGTTTCTTAATAATAATTTAGTACATAATGATACCGTTGAAGCCATTGTTCTATCAGTGTTTTGGGTAATATTCATTTTGATATTATTAAGACTGGATGACCATGAGCAAATTATGGTAAAAGAGGCAAAAAAAACGTTAAAAAATCCTACAATAGCAGGTGTTGTTTTAATAGTAGGAGTAGTGTTGATGACTTGTATATTTGCAACATTAGATAATGCAGTAACGTTGATACATGCAGCGGGAAATGTAGATATTGGACAGTGGCCACGATTACTCTTAGCTGTAAGTGGACTGATAGCAGGAGTATTATTTGATATAAAAAAACGACGTTACATGAATATCATTATGTATTGTGTCACACTGTTGTCTACCATATGTGTGTTGATTATTGTATCAGGCGGAACATTTTTAATTGGGCTAATAGTGTTTTATCTTTCTGCGGGATTTTTTGTTGTGTTTTTTACGACGGGATTTATGGAATTATCTTCTTATATGAAAGTACCACAACTTTGGGCAGGAATGGGACGTGCAATTAATAATATCTGTGCAGGAATTATAGGTATAGCATCTATTTCCCTGATCCAATCTGGAAATAGTATGTTTATAAGTATGATAGCACTTGTTCTATTTGCACTAATTAGTGTGACTATGTTTTTATATGCAGGACAGTTGGAAAAAGAGGATTATCAGGAAGAAAAAACAGAAGTACAAGAGGAAAATGAGAAAGAAAAACTTTGGAAATTTTCCAAAGAGTTTGGACTTACGGTACGGGAGCAAGAAGTACTTCAAGTATTGCTTACCTCAGATGATAGTGTGCAGGAAATTGCAGAGCAACTTTTTATATCAAGGGCAGCATTATATCGACATATTGCAATATTGAATAAAAAAACAGAGACAAAGTCCAGAATAGGGTTAATGCAATTTTATTATGCCTGGAAAAATAAAAAATGATAGGAGATGGTTTTATGAAACAAAAAAGAAGGAGAATGGCGTGGATACTTTCTATGGTTATGATATGCTCTCTGTTTATGGGAAGTGTTCAGCTAAAGGCAGTAGCAAAAGGTGTGGGGACAACATTTACAGTAAACATAACGGATACCACAAATACATCAGGAAATCTGGTAGAGTATATGCTTGATGGAGAAGCGGATTGGAAAACGGTAACTTCTGGAACCTCAATTGATATTAGTGATAAGTCGAATATAACTGTAAAAGTTACCAAAGCAGAAGGAGTTCGAGTATCGGCTACCAGTACAACTTGGGTAGATTGCATGGGTGTGACAGGAAGTGTTGGCCAGAGATTTGATTTAGAAGACGGACAGTCTTATACATTGGGGATTGCATTTACAAAGGATGGTGGAAATAATCCGAATCCAGGAGAAAATCCGGAGCCAAATCCCAATCCACAGACTACCGGATTGAATTTTAGACTTTCTTATCAAAATCAGGCAACTGGAGAAGTTATTTATAAATTGTCAAATGATGGAATTAATTGGACAAATGAAGAGAAATTAGCAAAAAGTAAGGAAAATATTGATTTTGTAACAGATGGTTATAAATATATCTCTATTAGAGTTACAGGAGATTTTTTTGATGGGTACTTTAGAGAAAATGATAAGGGATTAAATATTGACTATAAAGCATTACTTAGCGAAAAAGGTCAACAATTTGAATTAAATCCACAGTCTGTATATGAATTTCAGATAGACTTTGACAAGAAAAAGACGATTGTTTGGAGTGAAGATAGTAACTTTGGAGATGATGCTGTTGTAGCAAATGGAACAGTAGATATTTTAAAAATTAATGGTCAGGATTGCAAGAATGAACAGAATGGAAATGGTGGGTATGTGCAACTTCTGCCGGGAGATGTTGTTACCATTCAGTTAAAACCAAACTATGGATATCAATTAAAAGAAGCATCTTTAAATGGAACAACCATCGTTGCCCAAAATGAGGTTAGCACATTTACATTTACTATGCCAGATACGAATTTGCATTTAGCAGCATTATTTGTAAAAACAGAAGATCAGGTAGATTGTTCTAAGAGCCAAGTGGTACAGAATGTGTCTATTACAAATGGGAAAAACGCGGCAGATAGCGGAAATTTAAAAATGACGGTAGCTGATAACAGTAATTATGCAATCGATGTAACAAGTGCAGTAAATGGAAATTCAGTTACGAAAGTGGCATCCGTAGATCTCACATTGGATAATGTGGTGAGCAAGGGAAATGATACTTATTGGGAAAATAATATTACCGAATTTCAGGACGATATTACTGTAGGTTTAAAATTAGATTCGGCTTCTCTTGCAGATGGAGAGACATATAGTGTAGTTAGAGATCATAATGGTAGTTTGACGGAACTTCCGGTAATATATGATGATTCCACAGGCACTTTATCCTTTGCAACCAATCAGTTTTCTACTTATACGATTGTGAAAAAGCAGGCAACGAAAACGACAATGCCTGGCACAGAAAGGACAAATAGTGCTGGAATGAAAGCAGTAAAATCCGCACAGGCACCTAAGACAGGAGAGACAACTATTCCATATATGTGGTTTGTTATAGCAGTTTTAAGTGGAGTAGGAGCAGTATATTTTGGTAAGAAGAAAAAGATAGTGAAATAAAATGGAATAGGAATAAAGAAACTCCCCAGGATGTGTTTCGTTAAATCATAACGAACACATTCAGAGGAGTTTTATATTATCTGAGTTTATACATCTGCTTCTTCTTGCATTTTAGCTAAGTTCTTCTGTGCAGTAGAAAGCATTAATTTAATACGGTTCAACTGGTTTACTTCAGAAGCACCTGGGTCATAGTCAATGGCTACGATATTTGACAGAGGGTACTGATGACGTAACTCCTTGATAACACCCTTTCCAACAATGTGGTTTGGCAGACACGCAAATGGCTGTGTACAAACAATGTTGTTGGTTCCTGTATGAATCAATTCTAACATTTCACCGGTTAAGAACCAGCCTTCACCAGTTTGGTTCCCGTGAGAAACGATTGGTGCAGCATATTTTGCCAGTGTTTCAATATGAGCTGGTGCATCAAAATGTTTACTCTTTTCAAATTCGTCTCTGGCAGCACTTCTTAACCACTCAATTGCCTTAATTCCGAGGTTTGCAGTACGGGCAGAAGATTTCTTCATACCTAAGTTCTCTGCTTTGAAATTGGTGTTATAGAAGCAGTAGAGGAGGAAGTCTGTAAGGTCAGGAACAACTGCTTCAGCACCTTCTGCTTCCAGTAATTCTACCAGATAATTGTTTGCAGCTGGTAAGAATTTAACCAGAATCTCACCTACCACACCGACTCTTGGTTTTTGAATATCCAGCATAGGAAGATTGTCAAAGTCACGAATGATTTCACGACAGTAACGTTTAAACTTCCGATGAGAAAGCATCTTTGTGGTAGATACAAAGTCAACACATTTCTTTTTCCATTTTTCATGAAGAGCATTGGCAGTACCAGGAACAGCCTCGTAAGGGCGAGTACGGTACAGGCAACGCATGAAAATATCACCAAATACTAAAGCATAAAGACCATGCTGAATCAATGGGATAGTGAGCTTGAATCCTGGGTTATCTTCCAAACCACTTAAGTTAATGGAGATAACAGGAATATCCGGGTATCCGGCTTTTTCCAATGCACGGCGGATAAATCCAATATAGTTAGAAGCACGACATCCACCACCGGTCTGGGAAATGATAATCGCGGTTTTGGTCAAATCATATTTGCCGGATAATACCGCATCCATAATCTGTCCAACTACCATTAAGGACGGATAGCAGGCATCATTGTTAACGTAACGTAAACCGATGTTGACAGCATCTCTACCATCATTGTCAAGCACTTCCAGATTGTAACCGGCAGCCTGGAAGGCAGGTTGAATCAATTCAAAGTGAATTGGAGACATCTGTGGGCAGAGAATGGTATAATTTTTTCTCATTTCTTCGGTAAATACTACACGGTTGTAGTTAGAAGGAACAATGGTACGCTTGGTATGTTGTTTTTCCTTTACACGAATAGCGGAAAGGAGAGAACGAATACGAATGCGCGCAGCTCCTAAGTTATTTACTTCGTCGATTTTCAGGCAAGTGTAAATCTTTCCTGATTTGGATAAAATATCATTTACCTGATCCGTAGTAACAGCGTCTAATCCACAACCAAAAGAGTTAAGCTGAATTAAGTCTAAATCATCTCTTGTTTTTACAAAATTAGCAGCAGCGTAAAGTCTGGAATGATACATCCACTGGTCCATAACAATCAAAGGACGTTCCACTTCCTGTAAGTGGGAAACTGAGTCTTCAGTTAAAACAGCAATACCATAAGAAGTAATAAGTTCCGGAATACCATGATTGATTTCTGGGTCTACATGATAAGGACGTCCTGCCAAAACGATTCCTCTGTGTCCGGTTTCTTCCATGTACTTTAAGGTTTCTTCTCCTTTACGACGAATATCTTCGCGCATATCTGCAAGTTCCTGCCATCCGGCATCTACAGCAGCCTTTACCTCGGCAGCCGGAATAGAGAATTCTTTTTCAAAAACAAGCTGTAACTGTTTGGTCAATGCATCCTTATTACCAAAGGACATAAATGGATTCAGGAAACGCATTTGACCGGAAGTAATCTCATCTACATTATTTTTAATATTTTCTGCATAAGAAGTTACAATCGGACAGTTATAGTGGTTGTTTGAGTCAGGAAACTCATTTCGCTCATAAGGAATACATGGATAGAAAATAAAGTCTGCATGATTCTGTATAAGCCAGGATACATGTCCGTGTGCCAATTTTGCAGGATAACATTCGGATTCACTTGGAATGGATTCAATACCCATTTCGTAAATCTTTCGTGTAGACTGCGGAGAGAGCAGTGTACGGAATTTTAAGTGTTTAAAGAAAACAGCCCAGAAAGGATAGTTTTCATACATATTTAACACTCTTGGAATACCAACAGTTCCACGAATTGCCTCTGTTTCAGATAACGGTTCATAATCAAAAATACGTTTATTCTTGTATTCAAACAAGTTTGGAATCTGTTCTTTATTCTTTTCTTTTCCAAGACCACGTTCACAACGGTTACCGGTGATAAACTGACGATTGCCGGAGAAACGGTTGATAGTCAAAAGACAGTGGTTGGTACATCCCTGACAACGTACTAATTTTGTATCTACTTCCAAATTTTCGATTTCCTCAATAGAAAGCATGGTAGTAGCAGGATTATCTTCAAAACGTTCTCTTGCGATAAGTGCGGCACCAAAAGCACCCATAATACCGGCAATATCAGGTCTTACGGCTTCACAACCGGAAATTTTTTCAAAACTTCTAAGTACGGCATCATTATAAAAAGTACCACCCTGTACGACGATGTGTTTTCCAAGGTCACTGGCATCTGCTACTTTAATAACCTTAAATAAAGCATTCTTAATAACAGAGTAAGCAAGTCCCGCAGAGATATCGGAAACCTCAGCACCTTCTTTTTGTGCCTGTTTTACCTTAGAGTTCATAAATACAGTACAACGGGTTCCAAGGTCGATAGGATTTTTCGCAAATAAGGCTGCCTGTGCAAAATCTTCTACGGAGTAGTTCAAAGACTTGGCAAACGTCTCAATAAAGGAACCACATCCGGAAGAACAGGCTTCGTTTAATTGAACACTGTCTACGGTCTGATTTTTAATCTTGATACATTTCATATCCTGACCACCAATATCTAGAATACAATCTACATCCGGATTAAAGAAAGCAGCTGCATAGTAGTGAGCAACGGTTTCAACTTCGCCATCATCCAGCATAAAGGCTGCCTTTAATAAAGCTTCACCATAACCAGTGGAGCAAGAATGGACAATACAAGCCTTTTCCGGTAATAAGTCGTAAATCTCACGAATGGCAGTTGTTGCAGTAGCAAGTGGATTTCCGTTATTACTGCTATAAAAAGAATAGAGCAAAGAACCGTCCTCACCAACTAATGCAACTTTAGTAGTGGTAGAACCCGCATCAATTCCAAGGTAACAATTGCCTTCATAAGTAGAAAGGTCACCGGTTACTACATGATGTTTGCCATGGCGTTTAGAAAAACTGTCATACTCTTCTTGAGAAGCAAACAGTGGCTCCATACGTTCTACTTCAAATTCCATATGAATATCAGAGGAAAGTTTGTCCAGAATCTCATCTAATTCCATAGTAACTTCCGGCTTGCAGTTTAAGGCAGAACCAATAGCAGCAAAAAGATGGGAGTGGTCCGGTGCAATTACATGTTCATCATCCAAATTTAAAGTACGGATAAAAGCCTTCTTCAATTCAGAAAGAAAGTGAAGAGGACCACCAAGGAAAGCAACATGTCCACGAATTGGTTTTCCGCAGGCAAGACCGGAAATGGTCTGGTTTACCACGGCTTGAAAGATAGAAGCAGACAAGTCTTCCTTAGAAGCACCTTCATTAATCAATGGCTGAATATCTGTTTTGGCAAATACACCACAACGCGCAGCGATTGGGTAGAGTGCCTTATAATCTTTTGCATATGTATTAAGTCCAGGCGCATCTGTCTGAAGCAGGGATGCCATCTGATCGATAAAAGAACCGGTACCACCTGCACAGATACCATTCATACGTTGTTCTACATTACCACCTTCAAAGTAAATAATCTTGGCATCTTCTCCACCAAGCTCAATGGCAACGTCTGTCTGAGGAGCATAGTCCTGTAATGCTGTTGAGACAGAAATAACTTCCTGTACAAATGGAATTCCAAGGTGTTTTGCTAAGGTAAGTCCGCCGGAACCGGTAATTACCGGAGCTAAACGTAGATTACCAACTGCCTCCTTAGCCTTAGACAGTAAGTCAGAAAGTGTTTCGCGAATATTAGCAAAGTGTCGCTCATAATCAGCAAACAACATTTCATTTTGTTCGTTTAAAACAGCAATTTTTACGGTAGTAGAGCCAATATCAATGCCCAACTTGTGTAAATTTTGATTTTCCATAATATAACCTCCAACACTCAAACTGGCAAGAATATGCAGTTGAGCTATGTTTACAAAGTGTAAAAATATCATGTTTCTACCTATTTATATATCATAGTAGAAATCAAACAAAGTTTATTATACGACAGGAACTTACAAAAAACAATTTATTTCGTATTTTTTTATAGAATGTTTAGATTTTCCCTTGTCCAATATATGCAGTATATGCGAACATAGAACCGTTTTGGAAAAACAGAATATAATATGCTAAAAAGAAAAGTGGAGAATGTTATGGCAAGAGAAACTGGAAATATTCCAATTGGTCCGATTTATATGGGAAGAACCTGTAGGGGAATGGTACATGTAATTGAAGATGGAGATACACTTTATAATTTAGGAAAAAAATATCATGTAAGTGTAACGCAACTGATGTTTGCAAATCCCTATGTAAATGTATATAACCTTCAGGTAGGGGATGAATTGTGCATCCCAGCCCGCATGCAACCAAGAAACGATATGCAACCAAGAAATGATATGCAGTCAAGAAATGATAATGATATGCGCACAAGACAGAATATGCAGCCGGAAGATGAAAGACGAATGAGAGACGAGGAACGCATGAGAGAAGATATGCGCATGAGACAGAATATGCAGCCGGAAATAAATTCATATGAAGAAGGGGAAGAGTGAATTTATAAACTTTTTATGAAACAGTAATCGGTTTCGTTGACAAAGTTTTTGGCAAAACCTATAATAATACCTATATGAAAAATGAATGAAAAGACAAATGAGGTGTATTATGAAATTCTTAAATAAAATGGAGCGAAAATTTGGAAAGTATGCCATTCAGAATTTGACATTTTGGTTGATTGGATTTTATGTTTTGGGCTATATTATTGAGTTTACAATGCCAAATGTAGTTAGTTACTTAACATTGGAGCCATATTACATTATGCATGGAGAGGTTTGGAGATTAATTTCATGGATTCTGATACCGCCATCTACCAGTATGATTTTTTTGATTTTTATGCTAATGTGTTATTATTTTATCGGGATATCGATCGAAAGAGTCATCGGAACATTTCGATATAACGTGTATATGATTGGTGGAATATTGCTTACCGCTATTTCAGCTATGGCATTATATGGAATCAATTATTGGGTAACAGGTAAATTATTAATTGGTATTGGAGGCTATTATAGCACAAATTATATCAATATGTCTTTATTCTTAACATTTGCAGTGTTATTTCCAAATGTTCAATTTCAATTATATTTCTTAATCCCAATTAGAGCAAAATGGATGGGATTGATAGAATTTATCTGGGCTGCGTTTTCCTTTATCAGTGGAAATTTAGCAGAAAGAGTAGCTATTTTAGCATCACTGGCAAACTTTTTGATTTTTTACCTAAGTACCAGAAATTATAATAGAGTATCACCAAAGGAAATTCATAGAAAACAGGTGTATCGGCAGCAAATGCGTCAACCACAAGGAGTTACCAGACATAAATGTGCGATTTGCGGAAGAACAGAAAAAGATGGAGACAATTTAGAATTTCGTTTTTGCTCAAAATGTGAGGGAAACTATGAATATTGTCAGGATCACTTGTTTACGCACCAACATATAAAGCGTAGTTAAAAAGGGTCATCCATTGACAAACAAGATATAAAATTTTATAATGGACATAATTGGTAAAAGACTGTTTTCCAACAGTCTTTTACATTTACGCGAGTAGCGAAGAAAATCGAGTGCTTGCATGAAGATTTGAAGAGTACCGCGATAACTTGAGAAACTCGCAAAGTGTGTTTCTCATAGTTTTTTAAAAATGTGCAGGACCAGGAGGAACACAAATGGAAAACGAAGTAGTTTCCAAGAATTTTATTGAACAGATTATTGAGGAAGATATCAGGGAAGGACATTGTAAGACGGTAAAGACCAGATTTCCACCGGAACCAAACGGATATCTTCATATAGGACATGCTAAGTCTATTTTATTAAATTATGGGTTAGCTCAGAAATATAACGGACAGTTTAATATGCGTTTTGATGATACCAATCCAACAAAAGAAAAAGTGGAATTTGTAGAATCAATCAAAGAAGATATTAAGTGGTTGGGCGCAGACTGGGAAGATAGATTGTTCTTTGCATCTGACTATTTTGACCAGATGTACGAGGCTGCGGTAAAGCTGATTAAAAAGGGAAAGGCATATGTTTCTGATTTGACAGCAGAAGAAATTCGAGAATATCGTGGAACATTAACAGAGCCGGGAAAAGAAGACCCAAATGCCAATAGAAGTGTTGAAGAAAATTTACAGCTTTTCACAGAAATGAAGGATGGAAAGTATGCAGATGGAGAAAAAGTATTAAGAGCAAGAATTGATATGAGTTCTCCGAATATCAACATGAGAGATCCGGTTATCTATCGTGTGGCACATATGACACATCACAGAACCGGAGATAAGTGGTGCATTTATCCTATGTATGATTTCGCACATCCAATCGAGGATGCTATTGAAGGAATCAGTCATTCTATTTGTACCTTAGAGTTTGAAGACCACAGACCTTTATATGATTGGGTGGTAAGAGAGTTAGAATATCCAAATCCACCAAAGCAGATTGAGTTTGCAAAACTGTATCTTACCAATGTAGTAACCGGAAAGCGTTATATTAAGAAATTGGTAGAGGATAAAGTGGTTGACGGATGGGATGATCCAAGATTGGTATCTATTGCAGCATTACGAAGAAGAGGTTTTACACCAGAGTCTATTCGTAAGTTCGTAGAGCTTTGCGGTATATCTAAGGCTAATAGTTCTGTGGATTATGCTATGCTTGAGTACTGTATTCGTGAGGACTTGAAGTTAAAACGTTCTCGTATGATGGCAGTATTAGATCCGATTAAATTAGTAATTGATAATTATCCGGAAGGACAAGTAGAATATTTAGACGCAGCAAATAACTTGGAAAATGAGGAACTGGGAACACGTCAGATTCCATTCTGCCGTGAATTATATATTGAACGTGATGACTTTATGGAAGAGCCACCTAAGAAATATTTTAGATTATTCCCGGGAAATGAAGTGCGTTTGATGCATGCTTATTTTGTGAAATGTGAAAGTTTTGTAAAAGACGAAAACGGAAATATTACAGAAGTACATTGTACTTATGATCCGGAAACAAAGGCAGGAAGCGGATTCACAGGACGTAAGGTAAAGGGAACCATTCATTGGGTACCGGCACCATATGCAAAGAAGTGTGAAGTACGTTTGTATGAAAATTTAGTAGACGAGGAAAAGGGAGTATACAATAAAGAAGATGGAAGCCTGAATGTGAACCCAAATTCCTTAAGAATACTAAATAATTGTTATGTAGAACCTGCATTAGCAGAAGCGAAGGCATATGACAGTTATCAGTTTGTGCGTCAGGGATTTTTCTGTGTGGATGCAAAAGATTCCAAACCGGATGCATTGGTATTTAATCGTATTGTATCATTAAAGAGCTCTTATAAGCTCCCAACTCAGAAATAGTAGGGCGTAACACCAAAGGAGGAAAATATCATGAATTTATTTTCAGGATTAGAGAAATTTGGATTGAATCCAACAGAGTCTATGAATCTGTTTGAAGAAGAGACAAAGGAAGCAGCAAAAAAAGTTGCAGGTGAAAAAGTAGAAGAAAAAATTCCGTCAGAAGAAGAATTTATCTTAGAAAAAAGCGTACGTTGTAAAGTATGTGACAACGTATTTAAGACAAAAATGATTAAGAACGGAAGAGTAAAAAGACTTGAGCCGGATAAGGATTTACGCCCAAGATTTCAGTATATTGATACATTAAAGTATGATATTACTTCTTGTCCGACTTGCGGTTATACTGCAATGAATCGTTATTTTGACCAGTTATCTTCTGCGCAGGCAAAGTTAATACGTGAAAATATCAGCGCAAAGTTTCATAAGAATGAGGAGCCGGAGGTAGCAGTATATTCCTATGATCAGGCAGTAGATCGTTATAAATTAGCATTGATAAATACAATGGTAAAAAAAGGAAAAGACAGTGAGAAAGCATATACTTGTTTAAAAATTTCATGGTTATTAAGAGGAAAAGGCGAAACAATGCCGGAGAGTACACCAGAAGAAAAACAGTTAAAGGCAGAATGTAAGAAGGAAGAAGAAGCATTTTATCAACAGGCATTTGAAGGATTTATGAAAGCAACTGCCAAGGAAATGTATCCAATGTGTGGTATGGAACAAAGTACAGTGGATTATCTGATTTCTTATATGGCATATCATTTTGGAAAATATGAAGTTGCTTCTAAGTTCCTTGCAAGTGTACTGACTTCAGCAGCAGCAAGTCGAAGAATGAAGGATATGGCATTAGAATTAAAAGAATTAATTATTGCACAACTGAGAAAAAAATAAGCTTGATATAGGAAAGAGTCCGCTGGTCGGACTCTTTCGCACACAACTTAGTAGGTTGCGTATTCTTAGAGAATGAGAAAAGACATATGGCTTGGCTGCAAGACATATAATAAGCAAAGGTTTGTAATAAAAAAATGGAGGTAATCTATGAGAAGACATATAAAGCTTTGGGCAACAGGAGTAGCAGTTGTGCTTACCATGGGTATGCTGACAGGTTGTACCAGTAAAGAACAAGAAAAGGCAGCTGCAAAGTATCAAAAAGAAGCAGAAAACTATGTAGCCGGAAATAATTATGAAGCTGCACAAAAATCAATGAAAAAAGCATTAGAACAGACACCAAAGGATGCAGATTTAAAAAAGGCAGCAGAAAAGCTTGATAAAGAGGCAAAAGAAAAGAGTGCTTATACCAAAACAATGGAAGCAGCAATTGCGGCAATAGAGGCAGACGATGCAAAAGCATTAAATGAATTGCAGGAAAGTGATGCCGGAAAAGCATTGGCAGATATGATTGGAAAAGAAGGAAGTTATATTTATATGCCAGAAGGTGGAACCACTGGAAAAGGAATCGGTTATTATTCTTTTGCAGACTGTGATTGCAATGAGTGGTATTACGGCGATTATCAAGATGGAGTTCGTGAAGGAACAGGTATTTGGTATTATGTAAATCCGGATATGGCAGATGGAAGTCTGTACAAAGAGGTATATAATGGTGCATGGAGTGGTGATAAGCCAAATGGAACCGGACACCAGTATGTAGCACAGGGAGACAATGTTCAGACAGATCAGGATTTTAATGTAAAAGATGGTTTGTTTGAAGGAACATATCAGATTAATAGTACATTAGATGATGGAACAGCAGTAACAGGAAGTTATACATTGGTAGATGGAAAATATCAGACAATCTCTGATGAAGAATTATTGGCAAATAGCTTTGCGGTTCCGACAGATCCACATCTTGCAATTGCTTTCTTGTATGATGGAACAGGTGCAATTCGTAGTTGTACTATGATATATGCACAGGATGTAACAGAAGGAGTAGCACATTTCCGTTAGAGTTACAAAATAAAACAAAATAAAATATGATATAACATAAAGGAAGCTGTATCAGTGAGAAATCTCACAAGATACAGCTTCCTTTTTATATGTTCTTTTATGTGAACATTGTAATAATTTGAATAATCTGTTTATTTGTTATTCTTTTCCACTTCTGCCATTTTCATAGCTCTTACCTTTAATGGAAGACCAAATAATGTAATAAATCCTTCTGCATCATGGTGGTCATATAAATCACCGGTAGTAAAGCTTGCCAGAGATTCATTGTACAGAGAATATGGAGAAGTAGTTCCGGCTTTGATAATGTTTCCCTTATAAAGTTTGAATTTCACTTCTCCGGTTACATATTTCTGGGTAGAAGTTACAAAGGCCTGAAGTGCTTCGCGAAGTGGAGTGAACCATTTTCCTTCATATACAACCTGTGCCATCTTGTTTCCAACGTCTTTTTTCATATTCATGGTATCACGGTCTAATACTAATTCTTCTAATTGCTTCTGAGCTTCCATTAAAATAGTTCCGCCAGGAGTCTCATAAACACCACGAGATTTCATACCAACAACACGGTTCTCTACAATGTCAACAATACCAATACCATGTTTTCCGCCAAGTTTATTTAATTCGCGGATAATATCAGCAACTTTCATTGCTTTTCCATTTAATGTCTTAGGAACACCTGCTTCAAATGTCATAGTAACATATTCAGGTTCGTTTGGAGCCTTCTCAGGAGAAACACCTAATACTAATAAGTGGTCATAATTTGGCTCATTTGCAGGGTCTTCTAATTCCAAACCTTCATGGCTGATATGCCAAAGGTTACGGTCACGGCTGTAGCTGTTATCAGCAGAGAAAGGAAGATGAATACCATGCGCCTTACAGTATTCAATTTCGTCTTCACGAGACTGCATACCCCATTTGTCATCTCTCCAAGGAGCAATAATTTTTAAGTCCGGAGCAAGTGCTTTAATACCAAGTTCAAAACGAATCTGGTCATTACCTTTACCGGTAGCACCGTGGCAGATAGCAGTAGCGCCTTCTTTTCTTGCAACTTCAACTAATTTCTTAGCAATTCCAGGACGAGCCATAGAAGTACCTAATAAATACTTGTTCTCGTATACAGCACCCGCCTGAACACAAGGGAGAATGTAATTCTCTGCAAAGTCATCAATAATGTCTTCTATGTATAATTTAGAAGCACCGGATAATTTCGCACGTTCTTCCAAACCGTCTAATTCTTCTTCCTGTCCGCAGTCGATACAACAGCAGATAACCTCACAATCATAATTTTCCTTTAACCATGGAATAATGGCAGTAGTATCCAAACCACCGGAATACGCTAAAACTACTTTTTCTTTCATTTTGAATCCCTCCATTGAATTTATCGTAAATCTTATAACTAACTATACAATAGGATTGTAAAAAAGGCAAGTGAAAAAATATACATAAATAAATAATAAAAATGCACATATAAAGACAAAACGACGAAAAGGAAAAAGCAGGAAAGATAAAAGGTTAAGATATATTATAAGGAAATAAATCAAAATATATTAAAAAAAGAAACGAAAAAATATGCATAATACTATTGCATAAAACAGAAAATGAATGTATAATTATGCAATGTAGATTGAAAAAAACGCTTTACGAATAAGGAAAAGTATATTACTATGGTAAAGGACTAACGTTAAAAAATAAACAGGAAGGTGTGTTGATATGATAAAAGCAGGAATCATTGGAGCAACAGGATATGCAGGCGGAGAGTTAGTGCGTATTTTACTTGGACATAAGGAAGTAGAGATTAAGTGGTATGGCTCTAGAAGTTATATAGATGAGAAATATGCCAATGTATATCGCAATATGTTTCAATTGGTAGAAGACACCTGTTTGGATGATAATATAGCAGAGTTGGCAAAACAGGTAGACGTTATTTTTACAGCTACCCCACAGGGATTTTTGGCAGGAGTTTTAACAGAAGAAATATTGCAACATACCAAAGTAATAGATTTAAGTGCTGATTATCGTTTAAAAGATGTAAAAACTTATGAAGAATGGTATAAAATAGAACATAAAAGTCCGCAGTTTATTGAAGAAGCTGTATATGGCTTATGCGAAGTGAATCGCGAAAAGGTAAAGAAGGCAAGATTGGTAGCAAACCCGGGATGCTATACCACATGTTCCATTCTTACTGCATATCCATTGGTAAAAGAAGGATTGATTGATCCGAATACCTTAATTGTAGATGCAAAGTCAGGAACTTCCGGTGCAGGAAGAGGAGCCAAAGTACCAAATCTTTTCTGTGAAGTAAATGAAAACATGAAAGCATACGGAGTAGCGACACATCGTCATACCCCAGAGATTGAAGAACAGTTAGGATATGCAGCGGGAGAAAAAGTTGTAATTAACTTTACACCTCATTTAGTACCTATGAATCGCGGAATCTTGGCAACAGAGTATGCAACTATGAAGAAGATACAGCAGCCGGATGGAAGCGTTACATATCCAACTTATGAGCAGGTAAAGGCTGCTTATGACAAATATTATAAAGATGAATATTTTGTTCGTGTGTTAGAAAAAGACCAGTGTCCGGAGACAAAATGGGTAGAAGGAAGTAATTTTGTAGATATTGGATTTAAGATTGATGAACGTACCGGAAGAATTATTATGATGGGGGCTATTGATAATTTGGTAAAAGGAGCTGCCGGACAGGCAGTACAGAACATGAACTTATTATTTGGATTACCTGAAAAAGAAGGATTGGAACTTGTTCCGATGTTCCCATAAATAAAAGCTTTATTATAGAAAAGGATGGAAAGTTAACATGGATATAGTGATACGAGAAATGAAACTGGAAGATTACGATGAGGTATATGCCCTTTGGAAAACAATAAAAGGATTTGGCATTAGGAGTATGGATGATTCCAGAGAAGGCGTAGAACGTTTTATCCGAAGAAATCCAACCACAAGTATTGTTGCCGAGGCAGAAGGAAAGATTGTAGGAGCGATTTTATGTGGACATGATGGAAGAAGAGGATGCTTTTATCATGTTTGTGTAGCAGAGGCATATCGTAAACATGGCATAGGAAAGCAAATGGCAGTGGCAGCTATGCGAGCATTACAAAAAGAGCATATTAATAAAGTTTGTCTCATAGCATTTAAAAGTAATGAAGTGGGAAATGCTTTCTGGAAAAGTGTGGGCTGGACATTTAGAGAAGATTTGAACTATTATGATTTCACCTTAAACGATGAGAACATTACAACTTTTCAATAAAGAAAAATAAGATAAATGCTGGAAAAAGCGTAGGAAGGAAAAGATTATGGAGGTTATCACAGGCGGAGTTACCGCAGCAAAGGGATTCAAAGCAGCTGCAACAGCAGCAGGTATTAAGTATAAAGACCGTACTGATATGGCAATGATTGTAAGTGCCGTACCGGCAGTATCGGCAGGAACGTTTACTACCAATGTAGTAAAGGCAGCTCCGGTAAAATGGGATAGACAGACGGTAGAAAGTCAGGAATATGCACAGGCAGTTGTAGTAAATGCAGGAATTGCCAATGCTTGTACCGGAGAAGAAGGCATGAGCTATTGCAAAAAGACAGCTGATATGGTGCAGGAAGTGTTAGACATTCCGGCAGAGCAGGTTTTGGTGGCATCTACCGGGGTCATTGGAATGCAGCTTCCGATTGATAGAATTCAAAACGGTGTGAAGACATTGGCTCCAAAGCTTTCAGATAGCAAAGAAAGTGGACATGAAGCGGCGTGTGCAATTATGACAACAGATACAAAACCAAAAGAAGTTGCAGTAACTTTTGAAGTAGAAGGCAAGACGGTAACCGTAGGTGGTATGTGTAAAGGTTCCGGTATGATTCATCCCAATATGTGTACCATGTTAAGTTTTGTTACAACCGATTGTGCGATTTCCAAGGAACTGTTGCAGGAAGCATTGCGTGAGGATATCAAAGATACTTATAACATGATATCAGTAGATGGTGATACATCTACCAATGATACAGTGTTATTACTTGCGAACGGAATGGCAGAAAATACAAAAATAACAGAAAAAAATGAGGCATATCAGAAGTTTGTTGAAGCATTAAATTATGTGAATACTACATTGGCAAAGAAAATGGCAGGAGATGGCGAAGGTGCTACTGCATTATTTGAAACACAGGTAATTAATGCAGATACCAAGGAGAATGCGAAGATTCTTGCAAAGTCCGTTATTTGTTCTTCTTTGACAAAAGCGGCTATTTATGGACATGATGCGAACTGGGGAAGAATTTTGTGTGCGTTGGGATATTCCGGTGTACAGTTTGACCCGGAGGCAATAGAGCTGTTCTTCCAGAGCAAGTCAGGAAAGATACAGATTTATAAAGATGGTGTAGCAACAGATTACAGCGAAGAAGAGGCTACCAAGATATTATCAGACGAAGAAGTTACCGTACTGGTAGATATGAAAATGGGAAATGCCGGTGCAACTGCGTGGGGTTGCGATTTGACTTATGATTATGTGAAAATCAATGCAGATTATCGGTCTTAAGAATAGATAAGGGAAAGAGGATAAGAAGATGGAAGAAAAAAATATGCAGGAAATTTTGCAAAAGGCAGAGGTGTTGATTGAGGCACTTCCGTACATACAACGTTTTAACCGAAAAATCATCGTAGTAAAATACGGTGGAAGTGCCATGGTGGATGAAGAACTGAAAAAGAGCGTAATTCAAGACGTAACTTTGTTAAAATTAGTAGGTTTCAAACCAATCATTGTACATGGTGGCGGAAAAGAAATCAGTAAATGGGTTGGCAAAGTAGGAATGGAACCGGAATTTATCAACGGTCTTCGTAAAACCGATGCAGCTACCATGGAAATCGCTGAAATGGTACTTGGAAAAGTAAATAAGTCTTTGGTTCAGATGGTAGAAGAGTTAGGGGTAAATGCCATCGGAATCAGTGGAAAAGACGGTGGACTGTTGAAGGTAGATAAGAAATATTCCAATGGACAGGATATCGGTTACGTTGGAGAGGTAAAAGAAGTAAATCCTAAGATTTTATTTGATTTATTAGAAAAAGATTTCTTACCGATTATTTGTCCGGTAGGCCTGGATGATAATTATGATACCTATAACATCAATGCAGATGATGCTGCATGTGCCATTGCAAGAGCGGTTAATGCAGAAAAATTAGCATTTTTAACAGATATCGAAGGTGTATATAAAGACCCGGCAGATAAATCTACTTTGATTTCAGAATTAACAGTTTCCGGAGCAAAAGATTTAATCGAGGGAGGAAACATTGGCGGAGGAATGTTGCCAAAACTTAATAACTGTATTGATGCGATTGATAATGGAGTTTCCAGAGTGCATATTTTAGATGGACGTATTCCACATTGCTTATTGTTGGAAATCTTTACAAATAAGGGAATTGGAACAGCTATTTTAGGAGATAGCGATGAAAAGTTCTACAAGGAGGAAGCATAATGGAACGGGAATTATTTATAGATAGTGCGGAACGTCACATATTACATACTTATAATCGAAATCATATTGTCCTTGACCGTGGAGAGGGAGTTTATCTGTATGATACGGATGATTGCAAATACTTAGATTTTGCAGCGGGAATTGCAGTGCAGGCATTGGGATATGGAAATAAAGAATACAATGATGCATTAAAACATCAGGTAGATAAATTATTACATACCTCTAATTTATATTACAACTTTCCGATTATACAGGCGGCTCGTAAGTTATGTGCAGCATCAGAAATGGATCGTGTATTTTTTACAAATAGTGGAGCGGAAGCCATTGAAGGTGCATTGAAAACAGCTAAGAAATATGCATATGAAAAAGATGGTTGTACAGACCATGAAATTATTGCAATGGAACATTCCTTCCACGGAAGAACATTAGGAGCATTATCTGTTACCGGAAATGCACATTACAGAGAGCCATTTGAGCCATTGCCGGGAATTGTAAAGTTTGCAGAATTTAATAATTTAGATAGTGTAAAAGCATTGGTAAATGGAAAAACCTGTGCCATTATCATGGAAACGGTACAAGGTGAAGGCGGTATTTATCCGGCGGAAAAAGGATTTTTAGCAGGAGTTAAGAAAATCTGCGAAGAAAATGATATTTTACTGATTTTAGATGAAATCCAGTGTGGAATGGGAAGAACCGGAAACATGTTTGCATGGCAAAGTTATGGAATTATGCCGGATATTATGACTTGTGCAAAGGCATTGGGCTGTGGTGTACCGGTGGGAGCATTTGCCATGACACAAAAAGTTGCAGATCATTCTTTGAAACCGGGAGATCATGGTACTACTTATGGCGGAAACCCATTTGTAGGAGCGGCAGTCAGCAAGGTATTTGATATTTTTGAAGAAAAGAATCTGGTAGAACATGTGAAAGAAATTTCTGCTTATCTGGAAGAAAAATTAGATGAGCTGGTGGAAGAATATCCTTTCGTAACAGCCAGAAGAGGAATGGGATTAATGCAGGGATTAGAGCTTACGATTCCGGTAGGCGATGTAAGTGCCAGTGCCTTAGAGCATGGATTAATCATTATTACAGCAGGAAGTAATGTACTTCGTTTTGTGCCACCTCTTGTTATTGAAAAAGAACATGTAGATGAAATGGTAGAAAAATTAAAAAAAGCATTTTACGATTGTAAATAACGTATAAAAATTCCAATCATGGTATATCCTACTAAAAAAGGAAAGCGGGGTACTTGAAATGATTGGAATTTTTATTGCTCTTTTATCCGGGGCGTTAATGAGTGTGCAAGGAGTGTTTAATACAGAGGTAACAAAAAGTACCAGTATGTGGGTAAGCAATAGCTGGGTACAGTTTTCAGCATTAATCATTTGTTTAGTAACATGGTTTTTTACAGATCGAAAAAGTTTTGCAGGAATATTACAGGTGGAACCGAAATACATGTTGTTTGGCGGAGTAATAGGAGCACTTATTACTTATACGGTAATAAAGAGTATGGCAGCACTTGGACCGGCACAGGCAGTAATGTTAATCGTAGTCTCACAGTTAATTGTGGCGTATCTTATTGAAGTATTTGGAATTTTCGGAGTGGACAAGCAACCCTTTGAATGGAGAAGACTTTTAGGAATGGCAGTCTGTATAGGAGGAATTATCTTATTCAAGTGGGAATAAAATATTTTTGAAATACTCTTGTAATAAATGAAAAATTTCGTTACAATAGAGAAGATTCGTGAATAAGACTTTTCCCATAATTGAAAGGTGGGAAAGGCATGAAAAGAAATAGAATAGAAATTATAATGTTGTTTTTCTGTATGCTTGTAATTGGAGGATGTGGCCAAAAACCGAAAATGGAAATACAGCAGACAGAAAGTTTAGAAGAAACAAAACAAACTGAAACTGAAAAAGCAGAAGTATCTGAAACTAAAATTTATGTACAGGTATCAGGAGCGGTGGCTTCTCCGGGGGTTTATGAATTACCGGAGGGCAGTCGTATTTTTGAAGCAGTTGCACTGGCAGGTGGTGTCACAGAAGAAGCAGATGCAAGTCAGATGAATCAGGCGCAGAAGCTTTCTGATGGTGAGATGATTTATATTAGGCATCAGGGAGAAGAAGAGCCGGAAGGTACTGTGATAGAGCAGCAGACAGATGATAGAATCAATCTCAATACTGCCACGGAAGAACAGTTGATGACATTACCGGGAATTGGTCAGGCAAAGGCAAAAAGCATTGTTGCATGGCGGGAAGCAAACGGAGGTTTTACCCAAATTGAGGATCTCATGAAGATAGAGGGAATCAAAGAGGGGATTTATTCTAAAATAGAGAACAACATTAGGGTTAATTGAGGTGAAAAAATGGCGAAAAAGGTTCTTGTAGTAGACGATGAAAAGTTAATAGTAAAAGGAATTCGTTTCAGCTTGGAACAGGATGGAATGGAAGTAGATTGTGCCTATGATGGCGAAGAGGCATTGAAGATGGCAACAGAAAATCAATACGATATGATTTTGTTGGATATTATGCTTCCAAAACTGGATGGTTTTCAGGTGTGTCAGCAGATTCGTGAATTTTCTCAGGTTCCCATTGTTATGTTGACTGCAAAAGGGGATGACATGGATAAGATTCTGGGATTAGAGTATGGCGCAGATGATTACATAACAAAACCATTTAATATTCTGGAAGTAAAGGCAAGAATTAAGGCTATTATGCGAAGAACTGCACAGAGCCATCCGAAGGAAGAAAAACAAAAAGTAATTGAAAACGGAGACTTAAAGCTGGATTGCGAGAGCCGTCGCTTATTTATTTTAGGAAGAGAGATTAATCTGACAGCAAAGGAATTTGATTTGTTAGAACTCTTGGTGTTAAACCCAAATAAAGTGTATAGTAGAGAGAATCTGCTTAACATGGTCTGGGGATATGAATATCCGGGAGATGTTCGTACCGTAGATGTACATGTAAGACGTTTGCGTGAAAAGATTGAAAAGAACCCAAGTGAACCAAGATATGTCCATACCAAATGGGGTGTGGGTTACTATTATCAAGGATAGCAGATAAGGGGTAAAGAAATGAAAAAAATGAAATTTTTACACAGCCTGAAGTTCAGGCTGTTTGTAATTTTGGTGATTGTAGGAATATTACCAAATATTATATTAAGAATAGGAATTTTAAAAACATATGAGAATCGTGCGGTATCCAATCGTAGTATTGACATCCTAAGTCAGGCTAAAATGCTTGGAAATCAGATTGTTACATATAATTATATCCAAGATACCTCTTCTGAGGTGATTAATACACAATTAGAATTGCTTTCTAATATTTATGATGGAAGGGTTCTTATTATCAATAATGGATTTCAGGTTGTAAAAGATACTTACGGATTAGATACTGGTAAGACAATTATTTCCGAGGAAGTGGTAAAAAGTTCTAAGGGACAGGAAATTTCAAAGTATGATTCAAAATATCGTTATATTGAAATGACAATTCCGTTGAAAGATACAAGTACCAAGGAAGTACAGGGAATTATGTTGGTAAGTGTTTCCACAGATAGTATACTTTCTAATTATGATTATTTGAATAATAATGCACTTGTAATTGAAATTGCCAATGCCATTATTATTTTGGCTGTAGCATTGTTCTGGGCAAATCATCTATTAAAGCCATTTGGCAGAATGACTCATTCACTAGAAGAGATTCAGACAGGATACGGGGAAGAACAATTGATGATTTCCGATTATTCAGAAACAGAAGCAATCTCTGATGCATTTAACCAGATGTTGGGAAGAATGCGTGTCATCGATGAATCCAGACAGGAATTTGTATCAAATGTGTCCCATGAATTAAAAACACCGTTAACTTCTATGAAAGTATTGGCAGATTCCCTGTTAGGTCAGGAAGATGTGCCAGCAGAGCTTTATAAGGAATTTATGGGTGATATTGCGGAAGAAATTGAGCGAGAGAATAAGATTATTAATGACCTGTTGTCACTGGTAAAAATGGACAAGTCGGCAGGAAGCTTGAATATTTCTGTGGTAAATGTAAATGAGCTTTTGGAAACAATTATGAAACGATTGCGTCCAATTGCAGAAAAGCAGAATGTTGAGTTGGTATTAGAAAGTTTCCGACCGGTTAGTGCGGAAATTGATGAGGTAAAGATTTCGTTAGCATTAACGAACTTGGTAGAGAATGCCATTAAGTATAATAAGCCGGAAGGATGGGTACATGTGTCCTTGAACGCAGATCATAAGTATTTCTTTGTTCGTGTGGAGGATTCAGGAATAGGAATCCCGGAAGAATCGTTAGAACATATTTATGAACGATTTTATCGTGTAGATAAGTCTCATTCCAGGGAGATTGGTGGAACAGGGCTTGGACTTGCGATTACCAGAAATGCAGTGCTGATGCATCGAGGAGCAATCAAGGCACATAGCAAGGAAGGGGAAGGAACAATATTTACCGTTCGTATTCCTCTGACATATATTGCATAGGAGGATAGCATGAAAAAAAGAGTAACTGGATGTATGCTGTTGATTTTTCTGTTGCTGCTTAGTACAGTAGTAGCCTGTGGAGAAAAGAAACAGAAAACATCAGATTATTATATTTACTATTTAGATAAAGATAAAACAAAGATTGTGGCAGAAGGATTTGAGCCGGAGGCATCAGATACTAAGGGAATGATAAAGGAAATGTTAAAGGCTCTTTCTAAGAATACCAATAGTCCGGATTATCAGACGGCGATGCCGGAAGAAGTGAAGGTGAATGATTGGAAATTAGAAAATGCACAGTTACGTTTGTATTTTAACAATGCTTATGGAGAAATGGATAATGTTACGGAAGTATTATGTAGAGCGGCAGTAGTACGAACATTGACTCAGATAAAAGGTGTGGATTGCATTTCTTTTTATGTAGGTGATTCTCCATTAATTGATGCAAATGGAGCTCCGGTAGGTTTGATGACAGCAGAGAGTTTTGTAGAGAATCCGGGAGAGCAGATTAATGCAATTTTAAGTTCGGAAATTACACTTTATTTTGCAAATAAAGACGGAACAAAATTGGTGCCGGAGGTACAGGAAGTTCATTATAGTAGCAATATTTCTATGGAAAAACTGATTATGGAACACTTGTTAAAAGGACCGGAAAGTAAGGAACTTCGTTCCGCCGTTCCTCAGGGAACAAAGCTGGTGAGTGTTTCTGTATTAGATGGCGTATGCTTTGTGAACTTAGATGAGGGATTTTTGAACCAGAACTATGAAATATCAGAGCCAATCGTTATCTATTCCATTGTGGATTCCTTAGTGGAGTTGCCCAATATTAATAAAGTTCAGATTGCGGTAAATGGTGATAGTGATAAAGTGTATCGTGATAAATATGACTTAAGCGTTATGTATGATCGAAACCTGGATTATCTGGATGCAGGAGCAGAAACAGAGGCGGGGCAAAAAGAAGAAAATGCGGGGGTTACAGGTGACTAATAGAACGGTTTTATGCCTGGTAGCTTCCTTTGCTGCCGGGCTTTTGTATGGAAAGGAAGAAAAGGTCGGTATTTTCCTGTGCTTGTTTGTTTTTTGCTTGTTTCGGATTTTTTATTTGAAACAGCAACGGGGAAGAAAAACAATTCCCATTACCATATTACATATGATACTGTGTATGGTACTTTTTGTGGGTGGTATAGTTCATTACATGGATTATCAGACGAAGTTTCAAGAAGTACAGCAGTATGCTAAAAGTCAGAGAACCATTCAGGTTCAGGGAAGAATTTACCAGAAAGAACAAAAGCAGGAGCAATTCATTTATTATCTAGAGGATGCATGGATTTTAAAAGAAGAAGGATATGAATCTTTCAATAAAATTCAGGTATACACTTCAAAAGATTCATATAATATCGGAAACTACGTTCAAGTGGTTGGCGAATATGAAGCATTTCAACTTCCTCGAAACGAGGGAAATTTCAATGAACAACAATATTATTATAGTAAAAAAATCGGATTGCGCATGACAGCATATGAAGAAAGACTAATAGATGCCAGTGTGCATAAGTATAAGATATGGTTGCTGGAAAAAAGACAGGAGATGGAGCAGGTCTTTTTAAAAGCTATGCCTCAACAGACAGCAGGAATTATGGCAAATATGACGTTAGGCAGCAAAAATCTCGCAGATAAGGAAATAAAAGCACTGTATCAAAAAGCAGGAATTTCACATGTGTTGGCAGTTTCAGGACTACATGTATCCATTTTCGGAATGGGATTGTATCGACTGCTGCGACGTTTGTATTGTCCAATTCCCCTGGCTTCTTTGCTGGCATCCGGAATTGTATATAGTTTTGGAGTTTTGACAGGGCTGGAGTTATCTACCTGTCGGGCAATTGTTATGTTTTTTCTCATGATGTTTGCAGGAACAATTCGTTATACATATGACACCATAACAGCATTGAGTGTAAGTGCCCTGTTACAATTGTGGGACAATCCCTTTGTCTTGTGGTATGCAGGATTTTTACTTTCCTATTCGGCGGTTTTAGGAGCTGTGGTTATTACCGGAATAGTCCGAAATCTTCAAAGGAAGAGGAGAGGAGCGTTTATAGGAACGATGCAAAGCAGTCTGTGTATTCAGATGGCAACATTGCCGGTTTTATTGTATTTCTATTATGAAGTGTCTCTTTACAGTATTGTGGTAAATGCAATTATACTTCCAATTATGGGGGTATTACTTTTTCTGGGAGCAGTTGGTGGTATCGTTGGACTGTTTCATATGGGACTGGCAGCAGTGATATTGAAAATTCCTGCGGGAATTTTATGGATGAGTCAGGAAATCTGCCAATTCTTTACGAAGTTACCAAGGAGTAATTTAATCACAGGACAACCTTCTATGGAAAAAATCCTAGTGTATTATGTTGTTTTGATACTGTTCATGTATATTGTATACAAGACAGAGAAGAAACGATATTTTTTGTGTGGAATAGCCTGTATGTGTATATTGTGCATGGCAAATGGGAAAAGAGGCGCAGAAGTAGACTTTTTAGATGTAGGTCAGGGAGATGGTATCTATATACAATCAGAGCAGGGAAATGCTGCATTTATCGATGGAGGAAGTACCGATGTAGGAAAAGTAGGCACTTATCGAATTTTACCGTTTTTAAAATGTTATGGAAGAAAAGAAATTTCCCTGTGGTTTGTTTCACATATGGATGCAGACCATGTGAGTGGATTAAAAGAGATACTAGAGGAAGGATATCCGGTAAAAAATATTGTATTTGCCAAAGGAGTTGTAAGGGATGAAGCCTGGGAGGGCTTGGTGGATTTAGCAGAAAAAAATGGCAGTCAGATACATTATCTCAAGGCAGGAGAGTCTATTACATTAGATGACCTACAGTTCACGCTTGCTTATCCGTGGAAAGAGGGAACAGACCGCAATGCAAATTCCATGGTGTTGTTAGCGAAGATAGATGGAATGAAAGGTATTTTTTCGGGAGATATAGGAAAGGAGCAGGAACAGGAGCTATTAGCGGATAAGAAGATGCAGCAGTATCTTAACGAACCAATTACCTTTTATAAAGCGGCACATCATGGTTCAAATGGTTCCAACAGTCTGGAATTTTTAGAAGCAATAGCTCCAAGACTTACGGTGGTATCTTGCGGGAAAAATAATTCTTACGGTCATCCCGGGAAAGAGGCAGTAGCCCATATGGAACAGGCAAAAACAAAAATTTATTACACCATGGAAAATGGACAGATAAAGTTGAAAAAGGGTGATAATGGTATTAACATATGGAAATTTCAAAATTGACAGCACAGGTAAAATAATATTATACTAGTAGCTGGTACAACCTTTGGAGGAATGATTGTGAAGAGCATAGACGAAGATATTAAGAATGGAACATTTCAGAAAGTATACCTGCTATATGGGGAAGAGACTTATCTGAAAAAGCAATATAAAAATAAATTGAAACAGGCTTTATCAAAGCCGGACGATACCATGAATGCCGCATTTTTTGAAGGAAAAGACATTAATCCGGGAGAAATCATTGACTTAGCCGAAACAATGCCTTTTTTTGCAGACCGCAGATTGATTATGCTAGAAGACAGCGGTGTATTTAAAAGTGCCAATGATGAATTGGCAGCCTATATGAAAGAAATCGCAGAAACCACCTGCTTTGTATTTGTAGAAGAAGAAGTGGATAAGCGTAACAAGATGTTTAAGGCAGTGAAAGAGGCAGGGAGAATCGTAGAATTTCCAAGGCAGACCGAGGCAATATTGACACAGTGGATTTTGGCAAGATTGAAGCGAGAAAACAAAAAGATTACCCAGTCCGTATTGCAGTTATTTTTAACAAAGACCGGAAACGATATGGAAAATATAGATAGGGAATTAGAAAAACTGTTTTGCTATACCTTAGAAAAAGAAGTAATTACAGCGGAAGATGTGGAGGCAGTTTGTGTAACCCAGACCACAGGCAAGATATTTGATATGGTAAATGCCATAGCAGAGAAAAAGCAAAAACAGGCATTGGACTTATATTACGACTTATTAGCATTAAAAGAGCCACCCATGCGAATCTTATTCTTGATTGCCAGACAGTTTCAGATATTGCTTCAGGTAAAGGAGCTAAGTGGACATGGATATGACAATAAGTTTATTGCATCCAAGGCAGGTATACCGGAGTTCACAGTACGAAGAAATCAGGCACAGGCGCGAAGTTTTTCCAAGGAACAGTTGCGAGAAGCGGTAGGAGATTGTGTCCAATCCGAAGAAGATGTAAAGACAGGAAATATGAATGACCGTATGGCAGTAGAATTACTGATTGTAAAATACAGTGCAAAGTAGGAAAGTGCGTCTCCCTGGCAAGTGCTTTTTATATCATGGGAAAATCATATACTTTGGTATTTTGATGTAACACGGTATTTCCTATTGCATAAAAAAAGAACGTTGACATGACGGTATCAACGTTCTTTTTTACTTTATTTACACTAATAACTAAGCGATTCCATTAACTGCTTTGGTTAAACGGGAAACCTTTCTAGCTGCATTGTTCTTGTGGTAAACACCCTTAGAAGCAGCCTTGCTGATCTCAGAAGTAGCAGCTAATAATGCTACCTGTGCAGCGTTCTTATCTTTTGCTGCAACAGCAGCTTCTACCTTTTTAATAGAAGTCTTAACAGCAGATCTGATAGACTTATTACGAGCTGCTCTAGTCTCAGTTACTAAGATTCTCTTTTTTGCTGATTTAATGTTAGCCAATCCGTACACCTCCAATATTAAAAATTGATTTTGTTAATTATATTGTTTCATTAAAGCCGGACACGGACGTTCTAATGTAAACATACTCATATAGTTTAGCCCGAAAATTTACATCTGTCAATACATATTTTGGGATTTTTTTGCAAAAAATAATTACAATTCACAGGGATATAGATAGAATAAAGAGCCGATGGAGGAAAAAATATGGAACAGCTTCAGGTAAGAACGGACTTGGCATTAGAGACACGAGAAAAATTTGAAGAGGATAATGTAGAAATTAAAGGAGTAAAAGTAGACGAAAAATATTTAGAAGAGACAGAAATCAAAGTTACTACCATGGTAATTGAAACAGAAAACGGTGCAAAGGCAATGGGACGACCAAAGGGAAACTATATTACCGTAGAGGCATCAGATATGGATGGGCAGGACGAGGAATATCATCAAAGAATTTCTATGGAACTGGCAAGAATCATTAAAAACCTATTGCCAAAGACAGAAGAAAAATTATCCGTGTTAATTGTAGGACTTGGAAATCGAGAAGTAACACCGGATGCATTAGGGCCACGGGTAGTAGATCAAATGATGATTACACGCCATGTATTAAAGGAATTTGGAAAATATGCATTTGGAGAAGAAGAAGTAACTTCCGTAAGTGGAATTGTTCCGGGAGTAATGGCACAGACAGGTATGGAGAGTCAGGAAATCATCCGCGGAATTATTGAAGAAACAGCACCGGATGTTTTAATAGCGATTGATGCATTGGCAGCACGGAGCACCAAACGCTTGAGCCGTACCATACAGATTACCGATACCGGAATCAATCCTGGGTCAGGTGTGGGGAATCATCGTCATGGACTATCAAAGGAAACAGTAGGAATTCCGGTCATTGCAATAGGTGTACCAACGGTAGTAGACGCGGCAACCATTGTAAGTGATACTATGCAAAATCTGATACAGGCAATGGAAGAAAGCGCACATTTACAGTCTTTAAGTACCGGGTTAAATGCATTGAATGCTATGGAAAAATATGAGTTGATAAGGGAATTATTATCCCCACAGTTGAATACAATGTTTGTAACACCAAAGGATATTGATGAGTCAGTCAGAAAATTAAGTGATACCATTTCAGAGGGGCTTAATATTGCATTAGCATAAAAGAAATGGTACAGGCATATACTTAACTATTGACGACGAAAATGAAAATTATAAGAAATGAGGAATAATTTGATAAAAAGAAGAAAAAAAACAGGAAAACGGTTGCAATGTCTATTGGGGGCAACCTGTGTTCTGTTGGTATTTGTGTGTTATCAAAACATGTCGGTACTTGGAAAAGGACCGGCAATTCATCAAATTGGAAGTTATTTGCAAGAAAAAATAGCAATCAGTGCTTGGAAAAAATGTATGCCGGCAATGCTAGAACAGATAGAGGAAAAGAAAGACAAGAGGAGTATGGGAGAAATTTTTATGGCAAAGGTGGAAACACTTTTTCCGATTTCTGAATATACAGATGAAGTAGAAGAATATCCCACTCAGATTGAAAGTGAATTAAGTTATGAAGCAGCCAGTGCAGCAGAAGGGGCAGAAGAATGTAAGATGTTAGAGGAAAATCAAAGGGCAGGGCAGATACAAGAAACAGCCAAAGGAATTGCAGGAACACCTGTGCTGCAAAATGTTTTGGTGACACCCCAACAACAGGAAGGAGTGACAGGGGATAACATGCAGAAGGTAGCGGAAATTCCAAGAGAAAAACTCTATGACTTTGATTTTTTGATTCATAACTTTTATCAGGTGGATCGGACTACCACTATTGATAGTAGTAAATTAAATCCGGATGTACTTTTAGGAAAAAGTATGAAATTGCAGGGAGGGAGCGAGTCCCCACAGATTTTAATTTACCATACCCATTCACAGGAAGGATATAGTGATTCTACACCGGGGGATGCCAATGCAAGTGTTGTGGGAGTAGGAGAGTATTTAACCAGTCTTTTGCGGGAAAAATACGGATTGAATGTAATACATCATACAGGGGAATATGATGTAAAAGACAGAGATAACGCATATTCATATGCGGGACCCGCATTGCAGCAGATATTAGCGGAAAATCCATCTATCGAAGTAGTGATTGACCTGCATCGTGATGGAGTGGCGGATACCACAAGACTGGTATCAGAAGTGAATGGAAAGCAAATGGCACAGGTAATGTTTTTTAACGGATTAAGTCATACCACGAAAAATGGTGATTTAACGAATCTGCCCAATCAGTATCTGGCAGATAATCTTGCATTTTCATTTCAAATGAAATTGGCGGCAGAAGAGTACTATCCGGGATTTACCCGTGCAATCTATTTAAAAGGATATCGCTATAATTTACATTATTGCCCGAAGAGTTTATTGGTGGAAGTAGGAGCACAGACCAATACCTTGCAGGAGGCCATGAATGCCATGGAACCATTGGCAGATTTATTACATAAGGTTTTGACAGAATGATAGAGAAGAGATGAATAAATGGAGAAGGTTCGAATTGTAGCGTTGAAAGACATGGAGGAAGAAAAATATCTGGAAACATTGAAAAAAATCAAACTAGATTACTGGAATGGTGTAAAAACTACGGAACATGGAATTTGCGGAAGTTTTCAAATGCATAACGGAAAAAGAGTCAAGCCGTTGTGGATGGTGTTTTTCTTAAACAGGCAGGAATTTTTGTTGGTGACGTTAAAGGACGAAACAGATATTTTAAAAGAAGTGAAAGAGCAAAAAAGCGGTATAACACAACAGGAGGGAGTTGCCATTATCTTTGATACAATTTTAACAAGGGGACAAAAAGTGGTAGAAGAAATGGAACAATATCTCATCAATATGGAACGGGAAATTGTGGCAGGACAGATTGAACGAAATCGAAATCAGGCGATTTTTGAGTGTAAGCGTACTTTGGCATTGTGGAAAAATGATTATGGACAGCTTTTAAGTGTGGTAGAAGGAGTTACGGGAAGAGAGCAGGAAATGTCGGAAGAATGTGCCTGTTATTTTCGGATTTATGAAAATAAGGTAAGAAGGATGAACGAACAGATACAATTTTTATATGAAGAGTTGGTACATGTACGAGAAGCCTTAGATGCGGCAATCGCATATGAACAGAATCGAATTATGAAAGTATTTACCACTGTTACTACGGTTTTTATGCCATTGACACTGGTGGCGGGGTGGTATGGAATGAATTTTGTGAGCATGCCGGAACTAACTTGGCATTATGGATATTTGTTCGTAGCAGTTTTAAGTGTGGCGGTAGTAATTGCCTGTATCCTGTTTTTTAGAAAAAAGAAACTTCTGTAAAGATTGTCAAGCCTCAAAGAGTTGTGTTATACTAGTTGCACGATAAGAAATTTGGAGGAACGGAAATGACAATAGATCAGAATAAAATCAGAAATTTTTGTATCATTGCACATATAGATCATGGAAAATCAACCTTGGCAGACCGTATTATTGAAATGACAGGTTTGCTTACCAGCAGGGAAATGCAGGCGCAGGTATTAGATAACATGGAATTAGAGCGGGAACGTGGAATTACCATTAAGGCGCAAACTGTTCGTATTGTCTATAAGGCAAAGGATGGAGAAGAGTATATTTTTAACTTAATTGATACACCTGGGCATGTAGACTTTAATTATGAGGTTTCCAGAAGCCTTGCAGCCTGTGACGGAGCAATTCTGGTAGTAGATGCAGCACAGGGAATTGAAGCACAGACGTTAGCAAATGTATACTTAGCATTGGATCACGACTTGGATGTACTTCCGGTAATCAATAAGATTGACCTGCCAAGTGCAGACCCGGACAGAGTGGTAGAAGAAATTGAAGATGTAATCGGAATCGAAGCACAGGATGCTCCTAGAATTTCTGCGAAAACCGGATTAAATGTAGATCAGGTGTTGGAGCAGATTGTATCTAAGATACCGGCACCGGGTGGAAGTCCGGACAACCCATTGCAGGCATTGATTTTTGACTCCTTATATGATTCTTATAAGGGAGTGATTGTATTCTGCCGTATTAAAGAAGGAAGAGTGAAGCCGGGGACAACCATCAAAATGATGGCAACCGGAGCATCAGCAGAAGTCGTGGAAGTTGGATACTTTGGTGCAGGTCAGTTTATTCCATGTGAAGAATTAAGTGCGGGAATGGTTGGTTATATTACGGCAAGCTTAAAGAATGTAAGAGATACTCGGGTAGGTGATACGATTACCGATGCCAATCGTCCGTGCAGCGAACCACTTCCGGGATATAAGAAAGTAAATCCAATGGTATATTGTGGAATGTATCCTGCCGATGGCGCAAAATATCCAGATTTAAGAGATGCATTGGAAAAATTACAGTTAAACGATGCAGCTCTTCAATTTGAACCGGAGACTTCGATTGCCTTGGGATTTGGTTTCCGATGCGGATTTTTAGGATTATTACATTTGGAAATCATTCAGGAACGTTTAGAGCGAGAGTACAATCTGGACTTGGTTACCACAGCACCGGGAGTTATCTATAAGGTGCATAAGACCAATGGAGAAATGATTGAATTGACCAATCCATCTAATTTGCCAGACCCATCAGAGATTGAATATATGGAAGAACCAATGGTAAGTGCAGAAATTATGGTAACCAGTGAATTTATAGGTGCTATCATGGATTTGTGTCAGGAAAGACGTGGTATTTACATTGGAATGGAATATATGGAAGAAACCAGAGCGTTGATTAAGTATGACTTGCCATTGAATGAGATTATATACGATTTCTTTGATGCCTTAAAATCACGTTCCAGAGGATATGCCTCCTTTGACTATGAAATGAAAGGTTATGTTCGTTCCGAGTTAGTAAAACTGGATATTTTAATTAACAAAGAAGAAGTGGATGCACTTTCCTTTATTGTGCATAGCGATAGTGCTTATGAACGCGGAAGAAAAATGTGTGAGAAGTTAAAAGAAGAAATTCCAAGACATTTATTCGAGATTCCTATTCAGGCAGCCGTAGGCGGAAAAGTAATTGCCAGAGAAACAGTAAAAGCTATGCGAAAAGACGTATTAGCAAAATGTTATGGTGGTGACATCAGCCGTAAGAAGAAACTTCTGGAAAAACAGAAGGAAGGTAAGAAACGAATGCGCCAGATTGGAAATGTAGAGATTCCGCAAAAAGCATTTATGAGCGTATTGAAGTTGGATGATAAATAAAAGATAACCGTAGAGAGGTTTGAAAAGAATGAAGGAATTAGAACTTTATATACACATTCCCTTTTGTGTACAAAAATGTTTCTATTGCGATTTTTTGTCAATGCCTGTGGATGAAACTGTCCGCAGGCATTATGTGCGTAGATTAATAGAAGAAATAGAATATAAATCACAACAGTATAAAGGATATGAAATAACTTCCGTGTTTTTTGGAGGTGGTACGCCATCCATTCTTATGGAAACTCAGATAGCAGAAATTATGGAAGCGTTGCAGCAGAATTTTTCCATACAAAAAGAAGCAGAAATTACTATCGAATGTAATCCGGGAACTTTAGCGCATCAGAAAATCATAACATATAAGGAATCTGGAATTAACCGGATTAGTATGGGATTGCAGTCAACCAATAATCGAGAACTGAAAATGCTGGGAAGAATTCATACTTATGAAGAATTTTTACATAACTACGATTTGGTGCGAAAAAGTGGAATTGAAAATGTAAATGTGGATCTTATGTCGGCATTACCGGGACAAACTATTTCTGATTGGGAGTGTACATTAAAAGAAATTTTAAAACTGCGTCCGGAACATATTTCTGCATATAGTTTAATTATAGAAGAAGGAACCCCATTCTATCAAACATATGAAGAAGACGAACAACGCAGAGAAGAGGGAGAGGAACCTAAATATCTTCCAAATGAAGAGACAGAACGGGAAATGTATCAATTGACAGGGGCATTATTAAAAGAAAAGGGATATATGCAGTATGAAATTTCCAATTATGCCAAAAAGGGACGAGAATGTCAGCATAACATTGGGTATTGGACGAGAAAGAACTATTTAGGCCTGGGACTTGGAAGTGCTTCTCTGGTGGAAAATGTGCGTTTTTCCAATACATCTGATTTACAGGAGTATCTTGCGGGGGATTTTGAAGAACGAGAAAGGGAAGTATTAGAACGAAGAGAACAGATGGAAGAATTTATGTTTTTAGGACTTCGGATGATAAAGGGTGTCAGCAGAGGTGATTTTAAAAAAGCTTTTGGTGTGGAAATCGAGGCTGTTTATGGAGAAGTGATAAAGAAAATGGTTTCACAAGGATTATTGCAGCAGCAGGCAGGAAGAATTTTCCTTACTGAAGAGGGCATTTCCGTAAGCAATTATGTGATGAGTGAGTTTTTGCTGAAAATCTAAAAAAAATATAAAATATGAAAAATACTATTGACAAGAAAAAGTGATAGTGCTATGTTAAGTACATAGATATTAGCACTCTAATTAAATGAGTGCTAACAAAGAAAAAGGAGGGTGCAGATTGACGGAGTTAGATGACAGAAAAATAAAGATTCTGGATGCAATTATTCGTAATTATCTGGATACAGGAGAACCGGTAGGATCTCGGACAATTTCCAAGTATTCTGATTTGAATTTGAGTTCTGCGACCATCCGAAATGAGATGTCTGATTTAGAGGAAATGGGTTATATTCTTCAGCCGCATACTTCAGCAGGAAGAATTCCTTCTGATAAGGGTTATCGATTTTATGTAGACAATCTGATGAAGGAAAAGAATCGAGAAGTTACAGAAATGAAGGAGTTCATGATTGAACATACCACCAAGATGGAACAGGTTTTGCAGCAGATGGCAAAGGTATTGGCAACCAATACCAATTATGCCGCAATGATTACAGCTCCATCCTATCAGAGAAATAAGGTAAAGTTCCTTCAATTATCCCAGATGGACAACGATCAGATACTTGCAGTTATCGTAATGGAAGGAAACATTGTAAAGAATAAAATGATTCCTACCAGGGAAGCCTTGGACAGTGAGACAATATTGAAATTAAATATTTTGTTGAATACAAGTCTCAATGGTCTTTCCGTAGAACAGATTAACCTTAGTACCATATCAAAACTGAAAGAACAAGCTGGAATTCACAGCAATATTGTAGGCGATGTATTAGATGCATTAGCAGAAGCAATTCAGGAAGATGAAGATTTGGAGATTTACACCAGCGGTGCAACCAATATTTTGAAATATCCGGAATTGAGTGATTCAGGAAAAGCAAGTGAATTGTTATCAGCTTTTGAAGAAAAACAACAGTTAGTAGGCTTGGTAAATGATACGTTAGCATCCGAAGAAAACGGAATTCAGGTTTATATCGGTGATGAATCACCGGTTAAGAATATGAAGGATTGCAGTGTGGTAACAGCCACATATGAGTTAGGTGAAGGGATGCAGGGAACAATAGGTATTATTGGACCAAAGCGAATGGATTATGAAAATGTTATGGACAATCTGAAAACTTTGAAAGTACAACTAGATACCGTATTTAAGAAACCGAAAAAGGAATAGGAAGGTGATTAGAGAATGGCTGAAAATCAAAATAAGGATATAAATGAAGTAGAAAATGAAGAAACAGCAGAAGAAGTAAAAGAAACTACAGAGGCAGAAGCAACAGAAGAAGCTAAAGAAACAACAGAAACAGCAGAAGAAACTGAGACAGCAGAGGAAACCGAAGCTTCCGAAGGTGACGAAGAGAAAAAGGGATTTTTCAAAAAGAAAGAAAAAAAGAGTAAGCAGGAAGAAAAAATTGAAGAACTTACGGATCGTGTGAAACGTCAGATGGCAGAATTCGATAACTTCCGTAAGCGTACAGAAAAAGAAAAGACCCAGATGTTTGAAGTTGGAGCAAAAAGTGTAATTGAAAAGATTTTGCCGGTAGTAGATAACTTTGAAAGAGGTTTGGCAGCAGTTCCGGAAGAACAAAAAGAGGATGCTTTTGTTCAGGGAATGGAAAAAGTTTACAAACAGTTAATGACAGAGTTAGAAGCTTTGGAAGTAACTCCAATCGAAGCAGTTGGAACAGAATTTGATCCAGAATTTCACAATGCAGTAATGCAGGTAGAAAATGATGAATTAGAATCCGGTATGGTAGCACAGGAATTACAAAAAGGTTACATGTACCGTGATACAGTAGTAAGACACAGTATGGTAGCTGTAGTACAGTAATCATACTGATGGAATAAATAGCAAACATTTAAGTTTTTAGATAATCAATTTATAGGAGGTCGCTATTATGAGCAAAATAATTGGTATTGACTTAGGAACAACAAACAGCTGTGTAGCAGTTATGGAAGGTGGTAAGCCAGTAGTTATCGCCAATACAGAAGGAGCAAGAACAACACCATCTGTTGTAGCATTTACAAAAACAGGTGAAAGATTAGTTGGTGAGCCGGCAAAACGTCAGGCTGTTACAAATGCAGAAAAGACAATTTCTTCTATTAAGAGAGAAATGGGAACTGACCACAAGAGAACAATTGATGGAAAAGCATATTCTCCACAGGAAATTTCTGCAATGATTCTTCAAAAATTAAAAGCAGATGCAGAAAACTACTTAGGAGAAAAAGTAAGCGAGGCAGTTATTACTGTACCTGCATACTTCAACGATGCTCAGCGTCAGGCAACTAAGGATGCTGGTAAAATCGCAGGACTTGATGTAAAACGTATTATCAACGAGCCTACCGCAGCAGCTTTGGCATATGGTTTGGATAACGAAAAAGAACAGAAAATCATGGTTTGCGACTTAGGTGGTGGTACATTCGATGTTTCCATTATCGAAATCGGTGAAGGTGTTATTGAAGTATTATCTACTTCCGGAGATAACAGATTAGGTGGAGATGACTTCGACCAGAAGATTACAGACTACATGTTAGCTGAATTTAAGAAAACAGAAGGTATTGACCTTTCTAACGATAAGATGGCACTTCAGAGATTAAAAGAAGCAGCAGAAAAAGCAAAGAAAGAATTATCTTCCGCAACAACAACAAATATTAACTTACCATTCATCACAGCAACAGCAGAAGGTCCAAAGCACTTTGATATGAACCTGACCAGAGCAAAATTTGATGAATTAACACATGACTTAGTAGAAAGAACAACAATTCCGGTACAGAATGCATTAAAAGATGCAGGACTTACTGCTTCTGATTTAGGTCAGGTATTATTAGTAGGTGGTTCTACTCGTATTCCGGCAGTTCAAGATAAGGTAAAACAGTTAACTGGAAAAGAGCCAAGTAAATCCTTGAACCCAGATGAATGTGTTGCATTAGGTGCATCTATTCAGGGTGGTAAATTAGCAGGTGATGCCGGTGCAGGTGAAATCTTACTGTTAGACGTAACACCATTGTCTCTGTCTATTGAAACAATGGGTGGTGTAGCAACCAGATTGATTGAAAGAAATACAACAATCCCTACTAAGAAGAGCCAGATTTTCTCTACTGCTGCTGATAACCAGACAGCCGTTGATATCAACGTAGTACAAGGTGAAAGACAGTTTGCCAGAGATAACAAGTCCTTAGGACAGTTCAGATTAGACGGAATCCCACCAGCAAGACGTGGAGTACCTCAGATTGAAGTAACATTCGATATCGATGCAAACGGTATTGTTAACGTATCTGCAAAAGACTTAGGAACTGGAAAAGAGCAGCATATCACAATTACAGCAGGTTCCAATATGTCTGATGAAGATATTGATAAGGCAGTAAAAGAAGCAGCTGAATATGAAGCACAGGATAAGAAGAGAAAAGAAGCAATCGATACAAGAAACGATGCAGATTCCTTCGTATTCCAGACAGAAAAAGCATTAGAAGAAGTTGGTGCTAACATTGATGCGAACGATAAGGCAACTGTTGAGGCAGACCTTAAAGCATTAAAAGACATGATTGAGGCACATCCAAATGCAGAAGAAATGACAGATGATCAGGTTGGCGAAATGAAAGCTGCAAAAGAAAAACTGATGGAAAGTGCACAAAAGTTATTTGCAAAAATGTACGAAAATGCACAGGCAGCTCAGGGAGCAGCAGGAGCAACAGGAGCAGGTCCAGATATGGGAAATGCATCCTATAACAATGCAGATGATGATGTAGTAGATGCAGATTATAAAGAAGTGTAAACAATGGACACTTGGCGAGGTATTTTCAAGCTTAGTGCAGCGTAACTACCTTGTAGAGTTGTTACAGTAACTTTGGGAGCCATATTAGAACACGAAATTCTAATATGACTCCTTACAGTGTAAGAGGGAATTAATCATGGCAGAACAAAAAAGAGATTATTATGAAGTCCTGGGTGTGGATAAGAATGCGGATGAAGCCACTATAAAAAAAGCATACAGACAGTTGGCAAAGAAATATCATCCGGATATGAACCCGGGAGATGCGGAAGCAGAGAAAAAGTTTAAAGAAGCATCAGAAGCGTATGCCGTATTAAGTGACCCGGAGAAAAAACGTCAGTACGATCAGTTCGGTCATGCAGCCTTTGATGGAGGCATGGGTGGAGGAGCCGGTGGCTTTGACTTCTCCGGTATGGATATGGGAGATATTTTTGGAGATATTTTTGGAGATTTCTTTGGTGGTGGCAGACGTCGTTCTGCGGACAACGGACCGAGAAAGGGAGCTAATTTGCGGGCTGTACTTCGTATCTCCTTTGAAGAAGCAGCTTTCGGATGTGAAAAAGAAATAGAGATTACATTAAAGGATGATTGTACGACTTGTCATACAACCGGAGCAAAACCGGGTACCTCACCGGAAACTTGTACAAAGTGTGGTGGTAAGGGAAAAGTTGTTTATACACAACAGTCCTTCCTTGGAATGGTACAAAATGTACAGAGCTGTCCGGATTGTGGCGGAACAGGAAAAATCATCAAAGACAAGTGCCCGGATTGTCATGGAACAGGCTATATTGCAAAACGTAAAAAGATAAAAGTTAAGATTCCGGCAGGAATTGACAACGGTCAGAGTGTAAGAATTCGTGACAAAGGTGAGCCGGGAACAAACGGCGGACCAAGAGGAGATTTGTTAGTAGAAGTAAACGTATCCAGACATCCGATTTTCCAGCGTCAGGATATGAATATTTATTCTACAGCCCCAATTTCTTTCGCACAGGCAGCATTGGGCGGAGAAGTTCGTATTAGTACCATAGATGGAGATATTTTATATGATGTAAAACCTGGAACACAGACAGATACCAGAATTCGTCTGAAAGGAAAGGGAATCCCATCTTTGCGTAATTCTAATGTACGAGGAGACCATTATGTTACCTTGGTAGTACAGGTCCCAACAAGCTTAAGCGAAGAAGCAAAAGAAGCACTTCGGAAGTTCGACGATGCAAGCGGTCAGTCTTTAAAAAAACAAGATGGAGCAGCCGGTAATGCGAGGCACAAGAAAAAGGGCTTCATGGATAAAATAAAAGAGACCTTTGAAGATAATTAGAAAAATGTCACTGGTTTTAGTGTGCCAGTGACGTTTTTATATCAGGTGAAAGTATTGACAAACTAAGCTATAAAAAATATAATAGCAGTTAATGAGTTTTAGCAAATATAGTTACAGGAGAGGATACTAAAATGGACATAAAGGAAGAAATAGCCCAGTTGAAACAGCAGAAGGATTTTGTAATCCTGGCACATTATTATGTGGATGGAAAAGTGCAGGAGATTGCTGACTATGTAGGAGATTCCTATTACTTAAGTAAAGTTGCAACTGAGATTCCGAATCAGAATATTTTATTTGCAGGTGTTTCATTTATGGGCGAGAGTGCCAAGATATTGAACCCTGAGAAGAATGTTTATATGGCAGATTCAGCAGCAGACTGTCCAATGGCACATATGATTGATGTTGACAGAATTGAACAGGTAAGAAAAGAATATGAGGATGTAGCAGTAGTCTGTTATGTAAATTCTACAGCCGAAATAAAAACACATTCAGATGTTTGCGTTACCTCTTCTAATGCAATTAAAGTTGTAAAAAATTTAAAGAATAAGTATATTTTCTTTATACCTGATAATAATCTTGGACATTATGTGGCACAGCAGTTACCGGAAAAAGAATTTATCTTCCATGATGGATTTTGTCATGTACATAAGAGCATTGAGGCAGACTTAGTGCAAAAAGCAAAGGAATTACACCCGGATGCATTGATTCTTACCCATCCGGAATGTACTGCGGATGTACTTGAAATGTCAGATTTTATCGGAAGTACATCACAGATTATTGACTTTGCAACCAAAAGTACCAATGAAAAATTCATTATTTGTACCGAAATGGGTGTTTTTTATGAATTATCTCAGAAAAACCCTAATAAGAAGTTTTATTCTGTAGGGCATCGTCAATTTTGCCCTAATATGAAAAAAATATCATTAGAGAAAGTTTTGGATGTATTGCAGAATCCAAAGAATGAAATGATATTAGATGAAGAAACCATTGAAAAGGCAAATGTTCCGTTGGAACGAATGTTAAAATTAGCAGAACAGTAATATGATAATGAATGGCAATAGGAAAATTTTCTTATTGCCATTCATTATTGTATATTGTATAATATCGTCGGATGGTGCATAGACTACATCAAAATATGGGAGTTTATAGTTGAGCCGGAACAAACAGAGTTTGTTCGTATATATGGTAAAGGAGGCGGAGTGATGAGCCAGTCTGGAGCAATGGCAGCTCAGTGGCTATTCCATGACACTGCGGAGGCAGAAGGGGAATATCAGAGACAGAATTTAAAAGAAGAGAAACGAAGGCTTGCGGAAGAGAAGCGAAAATTCGAGAAAGAAATGAGAGATTTTCGTAGCAAGAAGCAGCTGGAGGAAAAGCGTCTTGTGCAAGAACGGCAATTATTTGAAATGAAGTGGAAGATACTGGAAGAAGAATTGCAAAAACTTGCAAAAGACAAGCAAGATATGGAAATAGAGAAGGAACAATATTATAGCCAGAAAAATACAGAGACTTATACTCAAGAAACAGGAAAAAGAATTGTGCGAGGCGAATTGTTCTTTTCAGGAGTATGCAATGAGCGAGGTTTGAAAAAACGATACAAGGATTTGATTAAGATTTTTCATCCGGATAATGCGGATGGGGATAATGATACCTTGCTTGAGATTAATCGGGAGTATGACAATTTAAGAAAAGTATTTGAGTAAACAAAAAGCTGATGTAGAAAACGCTACATCAGCTTTTTTGAATAGAAAATTAGTCTTCTGTAAAGTGTGATTCTAAGTCAGAAGAAAGGTTAGAAAGAAGTTCAATCTCAGAAGAAATGTTCTTGATAGAATCATTTTGGGAAGAGATAGTTTCTGTAATATTTTGAATTGTAGCGGAATTTTCTTCCGAAGTAGCAACCAGTGTTTCAATTTCATTTTGAATATGGTTGAAATGATCCTTTACATGGTCAATGATTTGATATTCTTCAGCTACAATTTTGTTTGCATCCTCTGTGGTAAGATTGATGTTGGTAAAGACATTTAAAAGTCCATCCACAACCTGTACACTAGAGGCAGCTTCTGTTGCGCCGGCGGTGATTTCCTTAGATACATGGCTGGTAGTATCTACTAGCCAGCTTAAAATTCCTTGGATATTATTTGCAGCTTTGGAACTTTCTTCCGACAAGCTTCGGATTTCATCGGCAACAACAGCAAATCCACGTCCGTGTTCACCGGCTCTGGCAGCTTCAATGGAAGCATTTAAGGAAAGCAAGTTAGTCTGAGAAGCAATAGAATTGATTTCATCCAAAATAGAGTTGATTTTGCTCATTTCAGTTAAAAGGGAATCTGTAGATTCTCTGGCAGCGTTTACTGTTTGTTCCATAGTAAGAATAGATTTTTTTGCGTCAGAAACAGCAACATTTCCATCAGAAACAGCATCTTGTACCTTTTTAAATCCATCATCTAATTGAACGGCTAGTTCATGGTTGTGATTGATTTCAGCAGTAGCAGCATGAATTTTATCCATAACAATAACCGTAGCATTGGTGGTATCTTCTACCACTTGTCCCATTTGTTGCGCAGCAGAATGGACGTTGGTACTTCCATTGGCAAGCTCGTGAACAGCGGACATACTTTCGTGAATAGAAGAATTTAAGTTAGAAGAAATATGGTTGGCAACCTTTGAATTCTCCTGAACTATTTTTAAAGTGTTTTCCGTTCTTTGAACAATCTTAGAACCGCGACTAATAGCAAAGTAAAGAAGAATAGAAGTAACAACAAATAAAACAACTTTAGTGGTTGCTCCTGCAATAGTATAATCTGATCCATCAATTACTTTTGGGTCAAATACGAGACATAAAAGTGAAATGACAGAAAAAGGAATCGAAAAATAAATAATAATATTTTGAATAAAATAGGAAGTAGTCATAGCAAGTAATACATAGTTTGTAATGTATGCAATAGAGTTACCACCTATAATAGAAGCGAAAATCAAAGTAGCAATTGCAGGAGGGAAAATAAGCATTAAAGCTTTTTGTGTTTCATTTAGCGGTGCAGCATAGCCAATAGTAGAAATCACACCTGCAATAAGTACGGTGAGCATTCCGGAGATACCCTTGGTAGAAAATCCAAATCCAACTAAGGACAGGATACATAGGGCAACAATGGAGCACCAGATAATAATTAAATTGTTCTTGTGTAGTTTTTTCATAATAAATAATCTCCTCTTCTTTAGAAAAACGATTACATGCTTGGGGGTTACAAAAATAAAAATCTGGTTCCTATTATAGTAGCCATACGGAAATAAAACAAGGTGTTTTTGGTGATTTCTTGCTTTTTCCGGGAAGGTATGGTACTATTATGAATAGTTTTGTCCGTTAATCATAAATTTTAGGAAGTAAGAGGAAAAGAGAATGAAGTGGAGTAAATATACCATTAAGACCACAACAGAAGCAGAAGATTTTGTAAGCAGTATGTTAGCTGATTTGGGTGTAGAAGGTGTGGAAATAGAAGACAATGTACCATTATCCTTAGAGGATAAGGGAGAAATGTTTATAGATATTCTTCCGGAACTTCCACCAGATGAAGGAATCGGCTATGTGAGCTTTTTCTTAGATTCTGATGACGATAATGAAGAATTACTTGCAAAGGTCAAGGAAGAATTGGAGAACCTTCGCGTTTTTGTAGAAGTGGGAGAAGGAACTATTACAGAAAGTGAAACCGAAGATAAGGATTGGATTAACAATTGGAAACAGTATTTTAAATCCTTTGCCATTGAAGATGTTTTCATCAAACCGACTTGGGAAGAAATGCCGAAAGATGCCAATTATGAATGTACCATTGAGATAGATCCGGGAGCATCTTTTGGAACAGGAAAGCATGAGACAACTCAGCTTTGTATCCGTCAGTTACGCAAATATATGAAGGACGGAGATAAGGTATTAGACGTAGGATGCGGAAGTGGAATCTTATCTATTGTATGTCTAAAACTTGGAGCAGGACATGTAGTAGGAACAGATATCGATCCTATTTGTATGGATTCTGCAAAGGAAAATATGAAAGTAAATCACTTAGAAGAAAATCTGTTTGATTTCTATCATGGAAACCTTATTGATGACAAAGAGTTACAGGAAACAGTAGGAACAGAATGTTACGATATTGTAGTTGCAAATATTTTAGCAGAAGTAATTATTCCCATGGCACCGGTAATCCCTGCAAGATTAAAAAAAGGTGGAATTTTTATAACATCCGGAATCATTGATTTCAAAGAACAGGTAGTAAGAGAAGCGATAGAAGCCCAGGGAATTGAAATCTTAGAAATCAATCATCAGGGAGAATGGGTCAATATTACGGCAAGAAAGAACTAGGTCAGCGAAGACAGTAGGAGAGAAGCATGTTTCAGTTTTTTGTAGAGCCAGAGCAGATTCGGGAAGATATTGTAATAATAACAGGCAGTGATGTAAATCATATTCGCAATGTTTTACGCATGAAGCCAGGAGAACAGGTTCGAATTAGCGATAATTGTGGCGGTGACTATTTGTGTGAGATTCAGGAAATAACAGCAGAACAGGTAGCACTTCATATATTAGAAACTTGTGCGAATACGGAACTTCCGGTGAAAGTCACATTGTATCAGGGACTGCCCAAAAGCGATAAAATGGAATTAATTATTCAAAAGGCAGTAGAACTGGGAGTGAGTGAAATCGTACCGGTTTCCATGAAAAACTGTGTAGTAAAACTAGACGAGAAAAAAGCTAAATCTAAGCAGAGTCGTTGGCAGAGTATTGCAGAAAGTGCCGCAAAGCAGTCAAAGCGAAGTGTAATTCCTACAGTGGGAGATGTAATAACTTTTGCACAGGCAGTAGAACAGGCAAAAAATATGGATGTACGTCTGGTGCCTTATGAACAGGAACGAGGAATGGCATATACCAGAGCGAGCCTTGGCAGTATAAAAAAAGGTGATGAAGTGGCAATTTTTATAGGACCGGAGGGTGGATTTGCACCTTCAGAAATAGAACTGGTAAGAGATGATATGAAGTTGATTTCTCTGGGAAATCGTATTTTAAGAACAGAAACAGCAGGACTTGCAACCCTTGCTATGTTGATTTTTGCAATAGAAGATTAGAAAGAGTGAATAGAATGGAAGCATATTTTGATAATTCGGCAACTACAAAATGTTCTGCAAAAGCAGTAGAACTTATGACAAAAGTGCTGTTGGAGGATTATGGAAATCCATCTTCTTTACATTTAAAGGGCGTAGATGCAGAAGATTATATCAAAGAGGCACGAAACCGAATTTGTAAGACAATGAAAATCAATGAGAATGAATTGATTTTTACTTCTGGTGGAACAGAATCGAACAACTTGGCAATCATAGGTGCGGCTATGGCAAATAAGCGTAGCGGAAAACATCTGATTACGACCAAAATAGAACATGCAGCTGTAGGAAGTCCTATGAAGTTCTTAGAAGAACAGGGATTTACAGTGACATATTTGGACGTGGATAAAGACGGAATCATTTCTCTGGAAGAATTAGAACAGGCAATTACACCGGAAACCATATTGGTATCTATTATGTATGTAAACAATGAAATCGGTGCAGTAGAGCCTATTGAAGAAGCTGCTAAAATCATAAAAGAGAAAAATCCAAATACATTGTTTCATGTAGATGCGATTCAGGCATATGGAAAATATCAGATTTATCCAAAGCGTATGGGAATTGATATGATGTCTGTAAGCGGACATAAGATTCATGGACCAAAGGGAATCGGATTTTTGTATGTAAAAGAAAAAACAAAGCTAAAACCGATTATATATGGCGGAGGACAACAAAAAGGAATGCGTTCAGGAACAGAAAATGTTCCGGGAGCAGCAGGACTTGGACAGGCTGCTATGGAAGCATATGAGAACTTTGCTGAGAAGCAGAATTATTTATATGAGTTAAAACAGGCGTTCATCGAAGGAATTGAAGAGTTTGAATGGGCACATGTAAATGGAAAGACGGGAAGAGACAGTGCACCACATATTGTAAGTGTCAGCTTTGATAATGTTCGTAGTGAAGTGCTACTTCATACATTGGAAGATAGAAATATTTTTGTTTCAGCAGGAAGCGCATGTTCTTCCAATAAACCGGCGGTAAGCGCAACATTACAGGCGATTAAAGTAAAAAAGGAATACTTGGATTCTACGGTGCGATTTAGTTTTTCTACAGAAAATACCATGGACGAAGTAGATTATTGCTTGGAAGTGTTAGGAGAAATTGTACCGGTATTACGAAGATATACACGTCATTAGAAGCACCCTTCGGGTATACCTGTATGGCGTTGAAAGCACGCCGATATAGTAGAAAGGAAAGAAATATGTTTAAAGCATTTTTAATTAAGTATGGAGAAATTGGAATCAAAGGGAAAAACCGCCATTTATTCGAAGATGCCTTAGTGCATCAGATAAAATATGCACTTAAGCCGGTGGATGGTGAATTTCTGATTACAAAAGAGCAGGGACGTATCTATATTGAAACATTAAGTGACTATGATTATGAAGAAACCATGGAGAGCCTGCAAAGAGTATTTGGTATTGTAGGAATCTGTCCGGTTGTTCAGGTGGAAGATGAAGGATTTGAAAAATTAGCTGCGGATGTAATTGATTATATCAATAAACGTTATCCGGATAAAAAGAAAACCTTTAAGGTAAATGCAAGAAGAGCAAGAAAGAATTATCCTATGACATCCATGGAATTAAATGCAGCGTTGGGAGAAAAAATCTTAGATGCATTTCCTGAAATGACAGTAGATGTACACAATCCGGATATTATGTTGAATATTGAGATTCGTAAGCAAATCAATATTTATTCTGAAATTATTCCGGGACCTGGAGGAATGCCGGTAGGAACCAACGGAAAAGGAATGTTATTACTATCCGGTGGAATTGACAGTCCGGTTGCAGGATATATGGTAGCAAAACGTGGCGTAAAAATTGATGCAGTATATTTCCATGCACCACCATATACCAGTGAACGAGCAAAACAAAAGGTAGTAGATTTGGCAAAAATCGTAGCAAGATATACCGGACCAATTCATTTAAAGGTGGTTAATTTTACAGATATTCAGTTGTATATCTATGAAAAATGCCCACATGATGAATTAACCATTATCATGCGCCGTTATATGATGAAAATAGCAGAACATTTTGCAAAAGAGACAGGTTCTTTAGGATTGATTACCGGAGAAAGTATTGGACAGGTAGCAAGCCAGACCATGCATTCTTTAGCAGCAACCAATGAAGTATGTACCATGCCGGTATATCGTCCGTTGATTGGATTTGACAAACAGGAGATTATAGAAGTATCGGAAAAAATCGGAACCTATGAAACTTCGATTTTACCATTTGAAGATTGCTGTACAATTTTCGTGGCAAAGCATCCGGTGACAAAACCAAATGTCAATATTATTAAACGTTCTGAAACAAAACTTGCAGAAAAAATTGATGAAATGATGAAAGAAGCTATTGAAACAGCAGAGACCATTGTGGTAGAAGGAGAACTGTAAGAAATACCCTTTGTTGCGGGTTTTTCAAGTTCTGCGTAAAAGAAAAGGGTTATCACACAAGCAATATTGCAAAATGTGACAACCCTTATCAAATGCGAAATCTAAACCATGTAAGGTTTTAAAATCTCTAAAATTTCATCCATGTTTGCTTCAGAATCAGCATGAATTGCTAAATCGATTGGCTTGGATAAATCTAAACTGAAGATACCCATAATGGACTTTGCATCAATGACATATCTTCCGGAAATTAAATCAAAGTCAGTTTCGAACTGAGTGATTGCGTTTACGAAAGATTTTACTTTGTCAATAGAATTTAAAGAAATCTGTACTGTTTTCATGTAAAAGCCTCCTTCATTATAATTGATAATATATTTGAAAAGATATCAAATATTTTCTTTATAGTATCGTCTTTTGAATGAAAAGTCAATAGCACCATAACCAATTTAAAGAAAGAAAAAAGGCGGATTTTTCGGCAGATTTACTCAAATATAAATTTAGCAACAAAAACATTAAATTTATCTGGAATACAAGCAGAAAAAATAAGAAAAAGAGAGGAAGCTGTGAAATGAAAAAAGCAGCATTACACAATCTTGGATGTAAGGTAAATGCTTATGAGACGGAAAGTATGCAGCAGTTGTTAGAAGAAGCAGGATATGAAATTGTACCCTTCGACCAAAAGGCAGATGTGTATGTAATTAATACCTGTTCTGTAACAAATATTGCAGACAGAAAATCACGGCAAATGCTTCATCGGGCGAAAAAAATGAATCCGGACAGTGTGGTAGTGGCAGCAGGATGTTATGTGCAAACTTCAAGGGAACAGGCAGAAGCAGACGAAGCTATTGATATTCTGATTGGAAATAATAAAAAGCATGAACTTCCAAAACTTTTGGAACAATTTTTCGCAAAGGAAAATGAAAAAACAACAGAAGTAGAAGATATTGCAAAAGATAGATCTTACGAGACATTAAATTTAAGTAAGACCGCAGAACATACCAGAGCTTTTATAAAAGTGCAGGATGGATGTAACCAGTTTTGCAGTTATTGTATCATTCCTTATGCAAGAGGAAGAGTCAGAAGCAGAGAATTATCAGATGTTTTAAGAGAAGTAAAAACATTAGCGCAAAATGGTTATCGTGAAATAGTATTAACAGGAATACATTTAAGCTCCTATGGGGTAGATATCAACGAGACACTGCTGCATTTAATACAGGAAGTACATGAAATTCAGGGGATTGAACGGATTCGTTTAGGTTCCTTAGAGCCAAAGATTGTAACAGAGGAATTTGCAAAAAGTTTGTCAGAGCTTCCGAAAGTATGTCCGCATTTTCATTTATCATTGCAGAGTGGATGCGATACTACCTTAAAGAGAATGAACCGAAAGTATACTTGTGAAGAGTATGCATTAGGCTGTGAATTCTTACGAAAGTATTTTGAACATCCGGCAATTACCACAGACGTTATTGTTGGATTTCCGGGAGAAACAGAAGAAGAATTTGAGACAACCAGAAAATTTTTAAAAAGCATTGATTTTTTTGAAATTCATATTTTCAAATATTCTGTGCGAAAAGGAACAAAGGCAGCAGAAATGAAAGACCAGGTGCCGGAAGAAATAAAGACACAAAGAAGTGATAAATTATTTGAAGATTTAGCACCGATGAATCGTGAATTTTTAGAATGGCATATTGGAAAAAAAGCAGAAGTTCTAATGGAGGAAAAAGTAATCTTCAGTGGCAAAGAATATTTCATGGGACATACCAAAGAATATGTAAAAATAGCGGTTCCTTATAAAGAAAATTTAGAAAATAAATTAGTAACAGGAACGGTAAAAGGAATATTAAAAGAGCATATCTTATGGATGGAAGAAAATTAACGTTGAATTTTCTAACCATATATATTAAAATAGATAATAGAAATATTTTTTAGAACGAAAGAGCAATAAATTAAGGGCGTGAAATTATGCAGGATAAAAGTAATACACAATATTTTAAAGTGGAAAAAGAGCAGCAGATAAAAGTTGATGAAGTGCTGGAAATCGTATATAGTGCGTTAAAAGAAAAGGGATATAATCCGGTGAACCAGATTGTGGGTTATATTATGTCAGGAGACCCTACTTACATTACCAGTCACAAGAATGCCAGAAGTCTGATTATGAAAGTAGAAAGAGACGAATTGGTAGAAGAGATTCTGCGGCAATACATTAAAAGTAATTCCTGGGAGTAGGAGGAACGCCATGAAACAGAGTTTCATATAGGAATGCGTTCTGATTTTGGTAGGAGGAAATATATGCGAATTATGGGACTGGACTTTGGTTCCAAGACAGTAGGTGTTGCGGTAAGTGATGCCTTATTAATAACTGCCCAGGGAGTAGAAATCGTACGTCGAAAGTCACCTGGAAAGCTTCGACAGACCCTTGCAAGAATACAGGAATTGGTGGAAGAATATCAGGTAGATAAGATTGTACTTGGATTTCCAAAGAATATGAACAATACCGAAGGGGAACGTTGTGAGAAGACCTTAGAGTTTAAAGAGATGTTAGAAAAGCGATGCGGATTAGAGGTCGTTTTATGGGACGAGAGGCTTACAACTGTTGCAGCAGATCGTGCTATGATGGAAGGCGGAATACGCAGAGAAGAACGGAAACAGTATGTAGATAAACTGGCGGCAGTATTCATTTTGCAGGGATATTTGGACTCTCAGGCATTTGAAAAGAAATAATTTGGAAAGATAGAATAAGAGGAATAAAATATGGAAAAAGTAACATTTCAGGCTCCCGACAGTGACGAGAGCATAGAATTTTATGTAGTAGAACAGACACGCATCAATGGAACAGATTATTTGTTAGTGTCAGTAGAAGAAGATGGAGATTCTGATGCATTTATATTAAAGGATGTATCAAAGCAGGAAGAAGAAGATTCTGTGTATGAAATGGTGGAATCTGAGGAAGAATTGGAATATATCTCCAAAATTTTTGCAGAAATTTTAGAGGATGTAGATATCACATTATAATAAGCGAATTTTACAGAAAGGTGTTTCAGGATGCTTCAGGACGATTTTAAGAAAATATTAAAAGAAAAAGGGCTTAAAATAACGAAACAGAGAATGGTGGTATTGAAAGCTCTTGCATCTTGTGAAGACAAACATCTGACTGCGGAAGAAATATATGAAATAGTAAAAGCGGATTTCCCGGAAATCGGACTGGCGACTGTTTACAGAACCATACAGTTGTTAGTAGAGCTTGACTTGGTGGAAAGTATTCAATTAGGTGATGGGTATGTGCGTTATGAAATTGGAAAGTTTCAGGGAGAAGAGACACATCATCACCATCATTTAATATGCTTAGAATGCGGAAAGATTATTTCTTTCCGAGATGATCTGTTGGATGAATTAGAGGCACGGATAATGGAATCAGCCTCTTTTCAGGTTATCAACCATGAAGTAAAGCTTTACGGCTATTGTAAAGAATGTTTGGAAAAGCGACAGAAGAGCCAGTCATAAGATGCGGTGAAATGGCAACTTATGGAGGTGCAATTTGAAGAAACAACAAACAACAAATCATTCAAAATTAAAAATTATTCCATTAGGCGGATTAGAGCAGATTGGAATGAACATTACTGCCTTTGAATATGAAGACAGTATTATTGTAGTAGACTGTGGATTATCATTCCCGGAAGATGACATGTTAGGAATTGACTTGGTAATTCCAGATGTTACTTATTTGAAAAACAATATTGATAAAGTAAAGGGATTTTTTATTACCCATGGTCATGAAGATCATATCGGTGCGATTCCGTATGTATTAAAGGACATCAATGTTCCGATTTATGCTACCAAGCTTACCATTGGTATTATTGAAAATAAATTGCGTGAGCATAACATGCTGACAAAGGTAAAACGTAAGGTAGTAAAATACGGACAGCATATTAATTTGGGATGCTTCCGTGTGGAATTTATTAAAACAAATCATAGTATTCAGGATGCGGCAGCACTTGCTATTTACTCCCCGGCGGGAATTGTGGTGCATACAGGAGACTTTAAGGTGGATTATACACCGGTATATGGTGACCCAATTGATTTACAGCGTTTTGGAGAAATTGGGAAAAAAGGCGTACTTGCCTTGATGTGTGACAGTACCAATGCGGAACGTCCGGGATTTACAAGCTCAGAACGTACCGTAGGTAAGACATTTGATAATATTTTTGCAGATCATCCAAGCACCAGAATTATTATCGCAACTTTTGCATCTAATGTAGACCGTGTACAGCAGATTATTAACTCTGCTTACAAGTATGGCAGAAAAGTGGTTGTAGAAGGTCGGAGTATGGTAAATATCATTAATACAGCAACAGAGCTTAGATATTTACAGATACCGGACAATACATTAATTGATATAGAACAGTTGAAAAATTATCCGGATGAACAGACAGTGCTTATTACAACAGGAAGTCAGGGAGAGTCTATGGCAGCATTATCCCGTATGGCATCCAATCTGCATAAGAAGGTAACAATTAAGCCGGGAGATACTATTATTTTCAGTTCCAACCCAATCCCGGGAAATGAGAAAGCAGTTTCCAATGTAATCAATGAGTTGTTTATGAAGGGTGCAGAAGTTATTTTTCAGGATGCACATGTATCCGGACATGCTTGTCAGGAAGAGATTAAGTTAATTTATTCTTTAGTAAAGCCAAAGTATGCCATTCCGGTGCATGGAGAATATAAGCATTTGACAGCGCAGGCGAAAGTGGCAGAAGAATTAGGAATCAATAAGGATAATATATTTATTTTATCTTCCGGTGATGTGTTAGAATTAGATGAAGATGGAGCAGCTGTAACCGGTCAGGTTCCGGTAGGTGATATTTTAGTAGACGGTCTTGGTGTAGGCGATGTAGGAAACATTGTATTAAGAGATCGTCAGCATTTAGCAGAAGATGGTATTATTATCGTAGTAATGACATTAGAAGCCGGCAGCGGACAGGTATTAGCCGGACCGGATATTGTAAGCCGTGGTTTTGTTTATGTAAGAGGTTCTGAAAGTCTTATGGATGAAGCAAAGCAGGTATTAGACGATACCATGGAGCATTGTATGGAAAAAAATATTACAGATTGGGGTAAAATTAAAACTTCAATTAAAGATGATTTAGGTGAATTTGTTTGGAAGAAAACAAAGAGAAGACCAATGATTATGCCAATTATTATGGAAGTGTAGGGATGTGTATGAGTCGGGTAGATGAATGTATTGGACTTTTGGTAGAAGCATTAAAAGAAAGTCCGGAGTATCAAAAATATCAGGAAATGCGTGGGAAGATTCATCAGGATCCGGAAAAAGAGCGACAGGTAAATGAATTCCGAAAGAGAGCATATTTGTTGCAAAATAGCAGAGAGCAGATTGACCTGTTTAACGAGATTGATCATTTACAGGAAGAAGCTGCGCCTCTGCAAGCACAGCCCGATGTAAGTGAATATTTGGCAGCAGAGCTGGCGTTATGCCGTATGGTGCAACATATTAATTACCGCCTGATGCAGGAAATAGATTTCGATTAAGAAAAGCCAATTGGGAGAGTGAGGGATAGGATGAAAAGCAAAACAACAGCGTTACACCTCATGGGATTTATTTTAAATATATTGATGATGGTTTTAGTTGTATTTGTAGTAATACAATTAGCATCCGTTGCTTATAATCTGGGGTATCGTGTTTTTACAGAACCGGCAATGGACGAATCTCCGGGAAGAGATGTTATGGTAGAAGTGGATCAGAATATGTCTGACTGGGATTTGGGAATTGAATTAGAAGAAAAAGGATTGGTAGAGAATCATTTGCTCTTTACCATACAGTTAAAGCTATCTTCTTACAAAAAAGATATTAAACCAGGGTTATATACCTTAAATACGTCTATGACTGCAAAAGAGTTAATGCAGGTTATGGCGAAGGAAGAAAACGAGGAAATTGACGAATGATAGTAGAAGAACGTCTGATTACCTATATCAATTCTCTGGATAATGGGAATACGGAATTTTTAGAAGAAATAGAAAAAGAGGCACGCAAAAATTATGTGCCTGTTATACGAAAAGAAACACAGAATTTATTGAAACTCCTGCTTGCCATGAACCGCCCAAAACGTATCTTAGAGGTGGGAACGGCAGTGGGATTTTCTGCATTGTTAATGGAAGAGTATAATCCGGTAGCATGTAAAATTACTACCATTGAAAATTATGAGAAAAGAATTCCAATTGCAAGACAAAACTTTTTGTCCGCAGGCAAGCAGAATGTGATAGAATTATTAGAGGGAGATGCAGCAGAAGTTTTAAAAACATTGCAGGAACCCTATGATTTTATTTTTATGGATGCGGCAAAGGGGCAATACATAAATTTTTTACCGGAAGTCATGCGTTTGTTAAAAACAGGCGGGGTACTGGTATCAGATAATGTATTGCAGGATGGAGATATTATAGAGTCTCGATTTGCAGTTACCAGAAGAGACCGCACCATTCATAAAAGAATGCGGGATTATCTTTATGAGGTTACCCATATGGAAGAACTGATGACATCGGTATTGCCTGTGGGCGATGGGGTAACAATCAGTGTGAAAAAGGAAGGAAATAAAGTATGAGAAAGCCAGAATTGCTTGTTCCGGCAAGCAGTCTTGAAGTATTAAAAGTTGCAGTTATTTTTGGAGCAGATGCCGTGTATATCGGTGGTGAAGTATTCGGACTTCGTGCCAAGGCAAAGAATTTTTCCAAGGAAGATATGAAAGAAGGAATTGCATTTGCGCATGCACATAATGTAAAAGTGTATGTAACGGCTAATATTCTTGCACATAATTATGATTTAGAAGGTGTGAGAGAATATTTTGAAGAATTAAAAGAGATAAAGCCAGATGCACTGATTATTTCAGATCCCGGAGTATTTACCATAGCCAAGGAAGTCTGTCCGGAGATTGAGATTCATATCTCTACTCAGGCAAATAACACCAATTACGGAACCTATCAGTTCTGGTACAAGCAGGGAGCAAAACGAGTAGTTTCAGCAAGAGAGTTATCTTTAGCAGAAATTAAGGAGATTCGCCAAAATATTCCGGAAGAAATGGAAATCGAAACATTTATTCATGGAGCAATGTGTATTTCCTATTCCGGTAGATGTTTACTTAGCAATTTTTTTACCGGACGTGATGCAAATCAGGGAGCATGTACGCATCCTTGTCGTTGGAAATATGCAGTAGTAGAAGAAAAACGTCCGGGAGAGTATTTACCGGTATATGAAAATGAGCGAGGAACTTATATTTTCAATTCCAAGGATTTATGTATGATTGAGCATATTCCGGAAATGATAGATGCAGGTGTAGATAGTTTTAAAATCGAAGGCAGAATGAAAACAGCATTGTATGTTGCAACAGTAGCCAGAACTTATCGCAAAGCTATCGATGATTATTTAGAATCAGAAGAAAAGTATCGTGAGAATATGCCGTGGTATTTAGATCAGATTTCCAACTGTACCTATCGTCAGTTTACAACTGGATTTTTCTTCGGAAAGCCAAGCGAAGAGGCACAGATTTACGATAGCAATACCTATGTGAAAGAGTATACTTATCTTGGAATTGTAGGAGAACAGAATGCACAGGGATTTTACAGAATTGAACAGAGAAATAAATTTTCTGTTGGGGAAGAAATCGAAGTAATGAAGCCAAACGGCGATAACATCACTGTTACAGTAAAAGAAATACAGGATGAAGAGGGCAATCATATGGAATCTGCACCTCATCCAAAGCAAGTACTATATATTGATTTAGGGTATCCATTAGAAAAGTTTGATATATTGCGTAGACAGGAGAAGGAGGAAATGTAATATGAGTCAGGAGAAGTATGTAGCTTATGTGGGTACATATACCCATGGAAACAGTGTTGGAATTCATATCTATGATGTAGATGTGGAGCAGGGGAAAATGGAAGAAAAAAAGGTGGTGCCAATCAATAATCCGTCACATTTGACGGTATCGGCAGATGGAAAGTTTTTATATTCCATCGCAGATGAAGGTGTGGCAGCATTTAAAATTCTTCCAGATGGTGATTTAGAGCCAATCAATGAAAAATGGATTGGTGGTATGCGTGGTTGCTATGTAGAAGTAGACAAAGAGAACAGATACTTGTTTGTAGGTGGATACCATGATGGCCGTGTTACTATGATGAATATTGAAAAAGATGGAAGTATTGGTGAAATTGCAGATGGTATTTTCCATACCGGAATGGGAAGAAGTATTGCAGAGCGCAATTACCGTCCACATGTAAACTGCGTAAAACTTACACCACATGAAAACTATCTTTGTGCAGTAGACGGCGGATTAGATCAGGTAAAGATTTATAAGATTGACCGCAAAAATGGAAAACTACAAATGGCAGATATTCTTAGAGAACATCTAGAGTCAGCACCTAGAATGATTCGTTTCTCTAAGGATGGCAATTATGCTTATGTATTGTGTGAGGAAAGCAATGCCATAGATGTGTACCGATATGCATGTACACAGGATGGTCCACAGTTTGAAGAAATTCAATCCATTCCAACTGTAGATGCCAAAGAAAAGGCAAATTGCGGTGCATCTGATATAGAAATAACAGAAGACGGAAATTATCTGTTTTGTTCCAATGCAGGAGTGAATACCGTAGTAATTTATCAGATAGATAAAAAGACAGGTATGTTAGAAGAAATATGTGATTCCAAGATTAGTGGAAACTATCCAAAGAGTATTGCGGTATTCCCGGATGACAAGCATTTTGTAAGTTTGAATCACGATACCAATCAAATTACAATTTTCGCAATGAATTATGAGAAGAAATACTTTTTGATGGAAGGAAAGCCAATTTCCATTGACCAGCCAAACTGTATTTATATTCATAAGTTAGGATAAAACAAAGCGTCCTATGATATAGAAAATAAGAAAAGAGCCACATGACAACCGGAGTAAAAACACAGTTGTTGTGTGGCTCTTATTTACGCAAGTAGCAATGAAAAACTTTTATGTAGATAAAGGTTTAATATAATTTCTTTAAGTTTTCTACCTTACTTCCCATATTGCAAAGCAGTGCATCTAAGATAGTCAAAGCTGCCATAGATTCTACTACCACTACAGCTCTAGGCACAATAATCGGGTCGTGTCTTCCGTGAATGGAAATATCAATTTCTTCGCCGGATTTATTTACCGTTTGTTGTGTAGATGCAATAGAAGGGGTTGGTTTAAAAGCAGCACGGAAGATAACAGGTGCTCCGTTACTGATTCCACCTAAAATACCGCCGGCATGATTGGTAGCAGTAGTAACTTTTCCATCCTTCATACGAAAAGCGTCATTGTTTTCAAGACCGGTAGCAGAAGCAACACCGAAGCCGTCACCGATTTCAAATCCCTTTACAGCTCCAATAGAAAAAATAGCTTTTGCAAGGTCTACATCTAATTTATCAAAGACAGGGTCACCAAGTCCGGCAGGAACTCCTGTGATAATACATTCTACAATACCACCGGCAGAATTTTGCTGTGCAATACAGTCATCTAAAAAGTCTTGTGCTTTTGTGGAAGCATTATCTTCCGGCATGTACAGCGGGTTAGAAAGAATTTGCTGTTTTAATGTACTCATATCCTCTTGTAATAATTCGTCTGCCGTTTTTGAAATACTTACCGGACCGATAGAACGAGAGTAGGTAAGAAATGAGATGCCAAGTTGTGCTAATAGTTTAGCGGCAACAGCTCCGGCAGCTACGCGACCAATGGTTTCACGACCGGAAGAACGACCGCCACCACGGTAGTCGCGAAATCCGTATTTCATATCAAAGGTGTAGTCTGCATGACCTGGACGATAATAAGTAGCAATATCGCCATAATCCTTTGAACGTTGATTCTCGTTGAAAACAACCAGACTAATGGGGGTTCCGGTTGTTTTTCCCTCAAATACACCGGAAAGAATCTGAACGGCATCATCTTCCTTGCGTGGGGTAGAGTAGCGGGATTGACCCGGTTTTCTGCGATTTAAAAATGCTTGTATATCTTCTTCACAAAGAGAAAGTCCCGCAGGGCAGCCATCAATAACAACGCCGACACCTTTTCCGTGGGATTCCCCCCATGTGGTAATTTTGAATTGTGTTCCAAAAGTTGAACCAGCCATAGCAACCTCCTGTTTTTGTATAATGTCTAAAGCATACTTATTTTATTATAATAAACCTTTGGAAAAAAGAAAAGTATTTTGTTGAGAAAGTGGAAGAATTTTGATATAATCGTTACTGTTCATATTATTGTTTATTATGGAAAGGAAATCATATGTATAAGTTATTAAAACAGGAAGGCAGAGCAAAGCGTGGAGAATTTCATACAGTACATGGTGTGATTCAGACACCGGTATTCATGAATGTGGGAACAGTAGCGGCCATAAAAGGTGCAGTATCTACGCAGGATCTATATCAGATAAAAACACAGGTAGAATTATCCAATACTTATCATCTTCATGTAAGACCGGGAGATGAGAAAATTAAGGCAATGGGTGGCTTGCATAAATTTATGTCATGGGACAAGCCGATTTTGACAGATTCCGGCGGATTTCAGGTATTTTCTTTAGCAAAGCTTCGCAAAATTAAAGAAGAGGGAGTATATTTTAACTCTCATGTAGATGGACGTAAGATATTTATGGGGCCGGAGGAAAGTATGCAGATTCAGTCTAATCTGGCATCTACCATTGCAATGGCATTTGATGAATGTCCATCCAGTGTGGCAGAACGTTCTTATGTGGAGAATTCAGTGGCGAGAACCACACGTTGGTTGGAGCGTTGTAAGAAGAAAATGGCAAGATTGAATAGCTTAGAGGATACCATTAATAAGAATCAGTTACTGTTTGGAATCAATCAGGGAGCTATTTTTGAGGATATTCGTATAGATCATGCAAAGCGTATTTCTGAATTAGACTTAGACGGTTATGCAATTGGTGGATTAGCTGTTGGAGAGTCTCACGAGGAAATGTATCATATTCTGGATGTGACAGTGCCGCATCTTCCGGTAAATAAGCCAACTTACCTGATGGGAGTGGGAAGCCCTGCCAATATTTTGGAAGGGGTAGAACGTGGAGTAGACTTTTTCGATTGTGTATATCCAAGTAGAAATGGCCGTCACGGTCATGTCTATACAAACCATGGGAAGTTAAACCTGTTCAACCAGAAGTACGAATTAGATACCAGACCGATTGAAGAAGGATGCCAGTGTCCGACCTGTCAGCACTACAGCAGAGCTTATGTTCGCCATTTGCTGAAGGCAAAAGAGATGCTTGGAATGCGTTTGTGCGTACTTCATAATCTTTATTTTTATAATAATATGATGGAAGAAATTCGAGATGCCTTAGATGAAGGAAGATTCCATGCTTATAAGGAAGAAAAACTCTATCAGATGCAGCAGGGTGAAAACAGTTAAATCTAAAATAAGTATAAAATATTAGAAAATGACTTGCCCTTATATTATATTTTGTGTACAATAAAAGAAGTGTATTTATAGATGCAGGAGGAAGAAAAATGTCTATTTTAGCAACACAGAGCAGTGGTGTAGGTATTGGAATGTCCGTTTTATGGATTGTAATTATGTTTGTGGCATTATATTTTATGATGATTCGTCCACAGCAGAAGGAAACAAAAAAGAAAAATGCTATGCTTGCAGATTTAGCAGTTGGAGATACTGTTCTTACAACCAGCGGATTTTACGGAATGGTAATTGATATTAACGATGACACAATTATCGTGGAATTTGGTAACAACAAGAACTGCCGTATTCCAATGCAGAAGGCAGCAATTTCTATGGTAGAAAAGCCAGAAGACGCAGCTGAATAAGAAGTGTAAGTAATACAAGACCTACAAAATTAATATGATTCCCCTTAAGGAGACAAGGTAAATAACCAGAATCTACTTAAGGGGAATTTTTTATATCATAGGAAATAACGCTCGGACTCTTTTAAAGTAATATAATAAAAGTTTCTGGTTTATTTTGTTTTCTTTGGTTTTTCAGACACCAACATATCAATCTCCACATCATTTGGTTGCGTTAGTACGCTGTGGGGAAGGAAGTCATAAGTATCAAGATAAGAATCTAATTCTGCACTGGTTTGTGGCGGAGTAGGAACAACTCCGGTACAATCTGTAACAGAAGATGCCTTGGTATAGTCATAATTTTGAGATAAATCGGGTACAGGATGTTTAGAAGAAAAATTGTTTTTATCACTCATGTTTCAATACCTCTTTTTTTGCTAATAATGTATAAAAGTAGTATGGAGGGAACGTTTGACTTTTATGCGCTAAATCGTTATAATTATGTGAAATGTGTAATAAAGACAGGATAGGAAAATGAAGGTAGATAAAAAGGAAACATTGAGATACTTAGGATATCGGGGAAACACACCGGATGCTAAAATAGAAAAGTTAATTCAGGAAGTGACAGAAGAATTAGAGCGCGAAAGTCTCCCCAAAAGTGTATACCGTGAATTTCCATGTGAGGTTGTTGGAAATCAGGTGAAAATAGGTCCGTTTTCAGTAGAGAGTAAGCACCTTTCTAAAAACTTACATGGGTGTGAAAGGGCGATTATATTAGCAGCAACCATTGGAAGAAGTGCTGATTTGCTGATAAAAAAATATTCTGTTATCAATTTGGCAAAGGCAACGATTGTTCAGGCAGCAGGAGCATCTGCAATAGAAAATTATGTAGATGAAGTAGAAGAGGAAATCCGGAAAAATGCAGAAGAACGAGGTTTTTATTTGCGCCCAAGATTTAGTCCGGGATATGGGGATTTTCCGTTGGAGTGTCAAAAGGAAGTGTTCCAGTTATTAGAGTGTAGTAAGCGTATTGGAATTACGTTGACTAAGGGAAATCTTATGATGCCTACCAAATCGGTAACAGCAGTTATCGGACTTACCAGAGAAAAATATCAATCCTGTCATCAGAAAAATTGTAGTAGATGTGAAAAGACAGATTGTGAATTTAGAGAAGAATAGAGGAAACATATGGAATTTAAAGAACGTTTAGGAAAAGAAATTTTATTTTTTGACGGAGCAATGGGAACCATGCTTCAGGAAAGAGGATTGCAGACGGGAGAAATTCCTGAGTTGTGGAATGTAACTCACGAAGATATTATATTGGATGTACATAAGTTGTATTTAGAAGCCGGATGTGACATTGTAAAGGCAAATACCTTTGGTATTAATCCATTCAAAATGGAAGGGACAGGATATACCTGTGAAGAGTTGACAAAAAAAGGAATTGCACTGGTAAAAAGAGCAATCGCAGAGACAGGCAAGAAAGCCTATACAGCATTAGATATTGGTTCTTTGGGTAAATTATTAGAGCCATTGGGTGAATTGCCATTTGAAGATGCATATGAGGCGTTTAAACCGGTATGTATTGCAGGAGAGCAGGCGGGTGCAGATCTGGTTTTAATTGAAACCATGAATGATACCTATGAGATTAAGGCAGCCGTATTGGCAGCAAAAGAAAACACTAATTTGCCGATAGTTGTGACGATGGTATTTGACGAAAGCGGAAAGCTTTTGACAGGAGCAGACATGGAAGCGGCAGTTGCAATGCTAGAAGGTCTCAGAGTAGATGCAATCGGTTTGAATTGTGGATTTGGACCGGATGTTATGAAAGAATTTCTTCCAAAGTTGCGGGAAGTATGTTCCGTACCGATTGTGGTAAATCCAAATGCAGGACTTCCGGTAGTAGTAGATGGAAAAACCTGTTTCCATGTAGGACCGGAAGAATTTGCAAGCATTATGACAGAAATTGCAGAGGAAGGAATTTCTGTTATGGGTGGATGTTGCGGAACAACACCGGCACATATCAAGGCATTGGTAGAAAGTTGTAAGGGAAAAAAGCCATTGAAGCTTTTTGATAAAGGACGTTCTGTGGTATCTTCTTATACCCATGCAGTAGTGTTGAATGAAAGACCGAAGATTATCGGAGAGCGTATTAATCCGACTGGAAAGTCCAGATTGAAACAGGCACTTCGTGAAAATGACTTAGAATATATTTACAAAGAAGCATTAGCACAGCAGGATATGGGAGCACATATCTTAGACGTAAACGTGGGATTGCCGGAAATTGATGAAGTAGAAATGATGAAATCAGTTCTTACAGGACTACAGGGCATCACAGACCTGCCTTTGCAGATTGATACTTCGGATATGGTGGCAATGGAACAGGGAATGCGTCTATATAACGGAAAGCCATTGATTAACTCTGTAAACGGAAAGAAAGAGTCTATGGATGCAGTATTTCCATTGGTTGCCAAGTATGGCGGAATGGTAGTTTGTCTGACATTGGATGAAAATGGAATTCCGGAAACCGCAGAAGGCAGAATTGAAATTGCAAAGCGTATCATTGCAGAAGCAGAACGCTATGGGATCCATAAAAAAGACTTATTAATGGATACTTTATGTATGACCATTAGTACCGGACAGGAAAATGCGAAAATTACATTAGACGCATTGGACTATGTGAGAAATACCTTAGGGGTACATACAACCTTAGGTGTATCCAATGTTTCCTTTGGACTTCCACAGCGTGAACTGGTAAATACAGCATTTTATACCATTGCATTATCAAGAGGATTAAGTGCGGGAATTATTAATCCAAACAGCGAAAAAATGATGGCAGCATATCATGCATATTGTGCATTAAATGCAAGTGATGTGCAGTGTGTCGATTATATTAATATCTATTCTCAACAGGCAGACGCACCGAAAAAGACATCAGATAAAAAAGAGGTTACGCTTTATGATGCAGTAGTAAGAGGATTGATTGACAGTGCTTATCAGGCAGCAAAGAAGGAGTTAGAGACAAGAGAACCATTAGCTGTCATCGACGAAGATTTGATTCCGGCGTTGGACAAGGTTGGACAGGGATTTGAGAAAAAGACCGTATTCCTGCCACAGCTTTTGATGAGCGCAGATGCAGCAAAAGCAGGATTTGATGCTATTAAGGAATTTTTACAGGCGAAGGGTGATGCTTCCGAATCTAAGGGAACTATCGTAATTGCCACAGTAAAGGGCGATATTCATGATATTGGAAAAAATATTGTAAAAGTATTGTTGGAAAATTACGGATTTGATGTAATAGACCTTGGAAAAGATGTTCCACCGGAAACAGTAGTGGAGACAGCAAAAGAGCATAATGTAAAATTAGTAGGATTAAGTGCATTGATGACTACTACGGTAGTAAATATGGAGACCACCATAAAGATGTTGAAGGAAGAATTACCTGACTGTAAGGTTATGGTAGGTGGTGCGGTATTGACCCAGACATATGCAGATATGATAGGTGCAGATTTCTATTCTAAAGATGCTATGGGTTCTGTACGTTATGCCAATGAACTATTTGGCGTATAAATATTTGCACTATCTTAACTTGTAATTTATGAAGTTACCAGATATAATGAGAAAAGAAAAAGGGAGTAGCTGGAGCCTACGGCTTGTGCTTTATCGTCAATACGATTTTAGAATCCGGTAAGTTACCTAAGCAGCGAGACTTTTTTGTAACAGACTATATGTTGCAAAAAGGTTTCGCTGCTTTTTTGTGCATATGTCAGTATCAGTAGTTAGAAAAAGGAGGACATTATGAGACAACAAGGAAAGGGACTTTCCACATTACAGGTACAGGAGAGGCAGAAGCAATATGGTTTCAATGAGTTGGCAGAAAAGAAAAAGCAAAGTACATTTATAATTTTTCTTTTGCAGTTTAAGGATTTTTTAGTAGGACTTTTGATTGCAGCAGCAATCATTTCCATAATGTTAGGTGATATGGAAAGTGCATTGGTGATTCTTTTGGTAATTACCATGAATGCCATATTGGGAACAGCGCAACAAAAGAAGGCAGAACAGTCCTTAGAGGGACTTAAGAAGCTGGCAAGCCCAAGAGTAAAGGTGGTACGAGATGGTGAGATAAGAGTGGTACAAGGGCGAGAGTTAGTACCGGGAGATGTGGTATGTTTCGAGGCAGGAGATGCCCTTTGTGCAGATGGAATTCTTATGGAAGCAGAGGCAGTTACCGTCAATGAAAGTGCTCTTGCCGGAGAAAGTATCGGAGTAGAAAAGAGTGTGAAAGATATAACAAAGTCCATGGTATATTCCGGCTGTATTGTAAATACGGGACGAGGAGAATATGAAGTAGTACGAACCGGAATGGATACAGAGGTAGGAAAGATAGCCAATCTGATTCAGACAGCAGAGGAGAAGAAAACACCGTTGCAGATAAGTCTGGATGATTTTGGGAAAAAGCTTTCTGTGGTGATTATAGCAATTTGCGCATTGGTGTTTGCAGTCAGTGTATGGCAGGGAGAAAAAGTGCCGGATGCATTTTTATTTGCAGTAGCACTTGCGGTGGCAGCAATTCCGGAAGCATTAAGTTCCATTGTTACCATTGTTTTAGCTTTTTGCACCAGAAAAATGGCAAAAGAAAATGCAATTGTACGGAAATTGGCATCGGTGGAAAGTCTTGGAAGTGTATCAGTAATTTGTACAGATAAGACAGGAACGCTGACACAGAATAAAATGACAGTAACCGGAAGATTTACATTTGATGCGCAAGAGAAAAGGGTATTGACCTATAGTGGAATTCTCTGTAATGATGCAGTGATAGAGGGAGAAAAGCAAATCGGAGATCCAACGGAAACAGCACTTTTAAATTTTGCAGAGAAAAAAGAGGCAGGAAGTGTAGAAAAGGTAAGAAAGCAGTTCCTAAGAAAAGCATCTATTCCGTTTGATTCAGAGCGAAAACTTATGACTGTATTGTGTAATCAAAAAGGTGCAGAGGATTTTACCATTACAAAGGGTGCAGTAGATGTGTTGTTAGGGCGTTTAACGAAGGTGTTAGAAAAGGGTGAAGTAAGGAAAATTACGAATCAGGATATGGAAAAGATTCAAAAAGCCAATCAGGAATTTTCCCAGAAAGGTCTTCGTGTACTTGCATTTGCAGCCAGAAATGCCCAAGATGGAAGGATGCAAGAAGAAGATTTATGTTTCTTAGGAGTCATGGCAATGGCAGATCCGCCAAGAGAAGAAGCAAAAGAGGCAGTAGCACTTTGTACACAGGCAGGAATTAAAACAGTTATGATTACCGGAGACCATCCACAGACAGCATCAGCCATAGCAAGAGAAATCGGAATTTTGCGTGAGGGTGAACCACAGGGTGTAATGACCGGAACAGAATTAGAGCAAATCAGCGATGATGAGTTGCAAGAGAAGGTAAAAGATACCAGAGTATATGCAAGAGTTTCCCCGGAGCATAAGATACGAATTGTAAGAGCATGGCAAAAACTTGGAATGATTACTGCAATGACAGGGGACGGAGTGAATGATGCACCGGCATTGAAACAGGCAGATGTGGGAGTTGCCATGGGAAAATCCGGCACAGAGGCAGCAAAGGAGGCCTCGGATATGATTCTTGCGGATGATAACTTTGCAACCATTGTAAAAGCAGTAGAAAGCGGAAGAAATATTTATGGAAATATTAAAAAATCCATAGGATTTTTATTATCAGGAAACATGGCGGGGATTCTTAGCGTTTTAACTGCCTGTCTTGCAGGAATGTCTCTACCCTTTGCACCGGTTCATCTGCTGTTTATCAATTTACTGACGGATTCTTTGCCGGCAGTAGCACTTGGTATGGAGCCACATTCTGTAGAGGTAATGAAAGATAGTCCAAGACCTGCAAAAGAAGGAATTTTGACAAAAGAATTTATGAGTAATCTACTGATAGAAGGAATTGTAATTGCAGTAAATACAATGACGGCATTTGTTATTGGTGGTGCAAGTGTATATGCTTTTGGAGTACTTTGCCTTTCCAGATTGCTTCATGGATATACCTGTAAGAAAAAGCAGACAGTGTTAGGAACCAGAGCCATGTGGGACAATAATTATATGAATGGAGCTTTTTTACTGGGGTTTGGATTGTTGAATCTGGTACTTTTAGTTCCTGCCTTTACCCAGTTATTCCAGACAGCGGGAATTACAGGCTGTGGAGTGTTGATGATTTATGGGTTTAGTTTGTTGAGCTTTTTGGAAAATCAGTTCATTCGCTGGATAAAAGAAAAAATACATAAAGAAGAATAGAAACGAACCCTGCCGTCCTTTCTGAATATATTAATAGTGACAGAACAGAAAGGATGGAGGAATATGAATATAAAATGTATAGTCTATGGGTGCATAGCACTGATATTGGTATTGATAATTGTTATCTGCTTTTTGTGTCATCAGCGGCACAAAAAGGCAAAATGCAAAGTACAGTCCAGAAGTGACCAGGAAAAGGTAAGAGACATCAATGAGGTACTGAAAAGATTTGGATTTGCCTATTCGCTACCGAAAAATATTTTTTATTCGTTAGAGGATAGTTGGCAGAGAAAAATGGGCTATGGAAAAATATATGATGAAATGGCTCCGACTATGAATATGGTCATTGATTGTGAGCCGATTTATTTTGAATATGATAACCACAGGTATTTAATTGAGCTATGGAAAGGGCAGTATGGAATTACAACCGGAGCAGAAGTTGGAATCTATAAGGCAGACCTTTCCGAGAAAGAGCCGGAGCGGATATTTTATCAGGCAGTTTCGGATGAAGAACAGTTGCTTGTGAATATGACTTTGTGGAAAAACGGAAAGAAGTTGTTTCAGCGGGGAAAATTTCATTGGTGGTTGACAGGTTTTGTATTAGGGGAATTTTCCTATCCGGGAGAGTTAATGCTAGAGGTATCTATCAGCTTTACAGAGCCGGAAATGCTAGAGGCTTTTGTGAAAGGATGTTATCGAGCCGGATATTTACCGGATAATTTGCATATTTGGTGTAATCGGGTAGAATTTCGTCTTGCAGTACCAAAGACCAGACAGCCATCCAAGAGAAGGTGTCGAAGAAAATTGGCACAGTGGCAGAACTATTGGTACTGCAAATTGTATTGCAGAGTAACCAAAGGATTTGAACGTACCATAGACAAATTAGATTATCTTATGCAGACATATCCAATGATAGTTCGAATGATTCTCAAAAAGGGAAGAATCGGGTCGAAAAGAAAATGAACAGAACATGGAAGAAGTTAGAAAAAGCCTATAAGAAAGCCCCATGTATTCCAATGAAAAATGATAGTCGCTTTGTTTTTATGAGTGATTGTCATCGCGGTGTTGGAAACTGGGGCGATAATTTTCAACCCAATCAAAATTTATTTTTTGCTGCATTACAGTATTACTATCAGCGTAAGTTTACCTATATCGAATTAGGAGACGGCGATGAACTGTGGGAAAATCGCAAGTTGGAAGAAATTATTCAGGTGCATAGTAACCAATATTGGTTGATGTCTGAACTTTATCGGAATCACCGTTTTTATATGATATATGGAAATCATGACAGAAAAAAAGTGTCAGGAGCAGTTTTTCGGAAAAGTTTGTAATGCCTATTATTGTGAAAGCGAAGGGACAAAGCGTGATTTGTTTCCGGAAATGAAGGTACAGGAGGCAATTCGATTGCAGAACTGTTGTGATGGACAGGAAATCTTTTTAGTCCATGGGCATCAGGGAGATTTTTGGAATGATACATTGTGGAAAGTGACACGTTTTTTGGTGCGCTATGTATGGAGAAGACTGGAACTGGCAGGTTGTAATGATCCCACCAGTACGGCAAAAAACTATCGACGGAAGGAAAAAACGGAGAAAAAATTAGAACATTGGGCAAAGGAACATCAAACGATTCTCATTGCAGGGCATACACATCGTCCGATATTTCCAGCACCGGGAGAAGGTTATTATTTTAATGATGGCAGTTGTGTTCATCCAAGGTGTATTACGGCAATAGAACTAGAGAGTGGAGCATTATCTTTGGTAAAGTGGAGCATGGAGGTGCGAGAGGACAATTTGCTATATATCGGAAGAAAGGTGCTGGAAGGACCAACACCTGTTAAAGCATATCAGAGAGAAATAAGAAAAACTTAAGAAATTTTAGAAGAAAAACTAAGGTTTTCCTGCGATAATAATATCAGAACAAGGGCGAAGGTATTTGAACGTTAGGAAAGCAGGGGTGTTATATGAAGATAACCAATGAAAATTTGGCAATGCAGTTACAGGCTCATAATGAAAAAGCCATGGGATTTTTGATAAATGAATATAGTCTTTATCTTAATTCTATTATAAAAAAACATCTTTTTACACTTCCGCATTTGCAGGAGGAGTGCCTTGCAGAAACATTAGTAACTATCTGGAATCATATAGATGCCTATGAGAAAAGTAATGAGTTGGAAAACTGGATAGGTGCGGTTGCACGTTACTGTTGTTTGGAGTTTTTGCGAGAGCATCAAAAAGAAGCTACGATAGCGTGGCTCATTGAAAAAGAGATAGTGGAAGAACGGGGGGTACTGATTAATAGTTTGGAAGAGGAGTACCAGGAGCTGTTTTACCGTTTTTATGTGGGAGAGACATTGTATAAGGGAAGCCGCGAATATGAAAAGTACCCATATCACAATATGTATGAATTATTAAATAAAATTGATACAGATATTTGCGAGTATGAGAAAGAACCTCTGACAGAAGAGGAAGAAAAACAAGTGGAAAAAAGAGTACAGGAAGCTATTAGAAAAAGAAAGGGAATTAACTGGAAGAAGAATTTCGATAATCTGTTTCGCTTTGGTGAATGTAAGCAAGTAGTATTTTGAATAAAACATTTATATCATAGAAAAAAATCACATTTTAATGCAACGCGGTATTTCCTATAATAGGACGCAATTTCCTATTGCATAAAAAAGAACGATTACGAATATTCAGGTAATCGTTCTTTTTTTTGAGGAAACCGGTTATATAGTAGTTTCGCCGGCGTATTTATCGCGAAAAGCGCATAAAATGTCACGTCTTGTAATAATACCGATAAATTTATTGCGGTCATCTACCACAGGAACAAAGTTCTGGTTGATAATGCGGTCAAACAGAACTTCAAAGGACACATCAATGCTGACAGCAGGATTCCAGTCAGTACGCATAATATCACGAATAAAAACATGTTCTAAAGACTTACGGTCACATTCCAGGTTATTGGAAAGATACCAGAGAAAATCTCCTTCACTAATGCAGCCTACATAATCCCCTTCGTCTGTGATAACAGGAATTGCAGTATAGCCGTGTGCTTTCATTTTTTCTAACCCCTGGCGTAATGTATTTTCAGCAAATAAATAAGATACTGTGTTTTTGCTTTTTAAAAGAGAAATAATATTCATAATTAATACCTTCTTTATGTAGATTCTTGTCTTAATGTATACAGTATATCATTTTTATTGAAAAAATAATAGTAAATAATACGAAAGAAAGTGTGAAAAAATTGCGACGAAAAAAAGAATGGTGTATAATTATGAAAAATAAAAGAATAGGAATACGTTAATATGACATTACAGCAATTAAAATATGCAATTACAGTTGCGGATCATCAGTCTATGAATGAAGCAGCAAAGGAGCTGTTTATTTCACAGCCCAGTTTATCTAATGCAATAAAGGAATTGGAAAAGGAAATAGGAATTAGTATTTTCACAAGAAGTAATAAAGGGATTACCATATCCTCAGACGGAGCAGAGTTTCTCGGATATGCAAGACAGGTGGTAGAGCAGGCATCACTTTTAGAAGAAAAGTATTTAGGAAAGAGCCCGGCAAAAATAAAGTTTAGTGTTTCTACGCAGCATTATTCTTTTGCGGTAAATGCTTTTGTAGATTTAATCACAGCATATGATTCTGAATATTATGATTTTATGTTACGAGAAACACGGACATATGAGATTATTGAAGATGTAAAAAATCTTACCAGTGAAGTGGGAATTTTATACTTAAATGAATTTAACCGCAAGGTAATTTTAAAGATGTTAAAGGAAAACGATTTGGAATTTCAGGAGTTGTTTACCGCAAAGCCACATGTATTTATCGGACGAAATAATCCACTTGCAGAAAAGAAAATAATTACTTTAGAAGATTTAGAAGATTATCCGTTTTTGTCCTTTGAACAGGGAGACTATAATTCCTTTTATTTTGCAGAAGAGATTTTAAGTACATTACCACGAAAGAAATCCATAAAAGTCAGTGACCGTGCAACATTGTTTAATCTGCTGATTGGCTTGAACGGTTATACCCTTTGTAGTGGTGTCATTAGTGAAGCATTAAACGGAAAAGATATTATAGCCTTGCCATTAGCGGTAGAAGATGAGCAGATGTGTATCGGATATGTAACGCATAAAAATGCCACATTGAGCCGTTTGGGAGAGTTGTATATCGAGAAATTAAAAGCAGCAGTAGAGGCACAATAATAGATATAACAAAAAGCTATAACAAATATAAAAAATTAAATATACCTTATTGCCATAAAGATGTGATATAATGAGTGCAAGTGAAAAGAACACACTGCGGAGTAGATTATTCTAATACTTATATAAAAAGACGAGGAGAAAAACATGAAAGTAGAAAGTATATTTCGAGAAAAAAGACCGGTAATATCTTTTGAGATATTTCCACCAAAGCGTGATACAGAGTTAAAAAATATAGATGGAACTTTAGAGATTTTAAGTAGATTAAATCCTGATTTTATCAGTGTAACATTTGGTGCCGGCGGAAGTGCTACAAATAATAAAACAATTGCGTTGGCAAAGAAAATTAAGGACCAATATGGAATTACACCGATTGTACATTTAACCTGCTTAAATTACAGTAAAAGTGAAATTGATGAGATTCTTTCTGAGCTGAATCAAAATGGAATAGAAAATGTATTAGCATTACGTGGTGACCGTAATCCGGATATTGAACCAAAGAAGGAATTTCATTATGCAACAGATTTGGTAAAATACATTAAGGCACATGGAAATTTTGATGTCAGTGGGGCATGCTATCCGGAAGGACATTTGGAAGCAGAAAACATGGTAGCAGATATTCATCATTTAAGAGAAAAGGTGGATGCAGGTGCAAGCCATTTGATTTCACAGTTGTTTTTCGATAATAATATGTTCTACAGTTTTCAGGAAAAAGCAAAACTGGCAGGAATCAATGTACCGATAGAAGCAGGAATTATGCCGGTTATCAATAAAGCACAGATTGAGCGCATGGTAAACTTATGCGGGGCATCCTTACCGGAGAAGTTCAGACGTATCATGGATAAGTATGAGAATGATAAAGAAGCCTTATTTGATGCAGGAATGGCATATGCAGTAAATCAGATAGTAGATTTATTAGCCCATGATGTAGATGGAATACATATTTATACTATGAATAATACAAGGGTAGCAGAAGAAATCTGTAAGAGAATTGAGCATTTAATATAAAGGAAAATGTACGAAATTTCCTATTACAAAACTATGAGAAACAACGCTTTGCGTGTTTCTCAAGTTATCGCAGTGCTCCTCAAATGCCTGTGCAAGCACAGCATTTTCATCGCTACTCGCGTAATAAAAGAACGGCATAGCCACAATGGCTATGCCGTTCTTTCGTTTCGTTAAGCTGTTGTCGCAGCATTATTTTTTTCTTTAAATACAATTTTTAATAGGATTGGTGTAATAATAGTAGTAATAACAACGGTGACAACGACAGGAGCATATAAATCATCGCCAATCAATCCTAATGATTCGCCTTTGTTTGCTACAATCAATGCAACTTCACCACGGGAAATCATACCAACACCGATTTGTAAAGCCTGACGGTTTGTATAACCCATAATCTTTGCACCCAATCCACAACCAATAATTTTAGTAAGAATTGCGATAATAACAAGCAATACGGTAAAGATAATAATATTGTTCGTCATAGAACTGAGCTTTACTTTAAGACCGATGCTTGCAAAGAAAACAGGTGCAACTAACATATAAGATACCGTGTCAAATTCCCGGTAGATAAATTCACGCTTAGAGCTGTAACTGATAACAAGACCGGCAACGTAAGCACCGGTAATATCGGCAACACCGAAGAATGCTTCGGTGCAAAATGCCATAATTAAGCAGAAAGCAAAACTTACAACCACAAAGCGTCGTTTCATACCCGGATGAATAAGATTCCATTTTTTGAAGAAAAATCCGTAAGCAACACCGAAAACAATAGCAAAAACAAAGAAACCTAAAATTTTCAGTAATACAAGTCCGATGTTTGTACTTGGATCAGCAAGACTGGTAACTAAAGTAAGAGCGATAATACCTAAAATATCATCAATTAAGGCAGCTCCTAAAATAGCGGTACCGGCTTTGGTAGATACTTTTCCAAGTTCTTTTAATGTTTCTACTGTAATACTTACAGAAGTTGCAGTTAAAATAATACCGATAAATATGTATTGTAATAATTTGCTGGTAGGAAGGTTGGTATCAGCAACATTACATACATATGCAATTCCCAAACCTCCAAGTAAAGGAACAATTACACCGATTAAAGCGATGATAAAGGAAGCAAGTCCTGATTTTTTTAATTCCTCGGTATCTGTTTCCAAACCAGCCATAAACATTAATACAATAACGCCAATTTCGGATACCTGACTTAAAAATTCTGTTCCCTGAATTAAATTAAGACAAGCAGGTCCGAGAATCAGACCAGCCAGTAGTGCACCTACAACTTGTGGCATATGTGCCTTGCTGGTTGCCAGTCCCAATAACTTTGTGCTTAGCAAAATAATCGCTAAATACAATAAATAATCGTAGTTCATAATTTTTCCTCCATACCCAATATAAAAACCTATCATTCTTATGGAATTATACTCCTACGGAGAGAAAAAAACAAGATATAAATCCGCTAAGAAACGACAAAAACAGTTGCTATTTTTTTGAAATTTTACTATTATGGTAAATAGCATTTTCAGGAGGAAATACAGATTATGAAAAAGAAGATTTTACTAATTGCAACAGGTGGAACCATTGCTTCTTTAAAGGCAGAAAATGGACTCACACCATTGATAAAGGCAGATGAGATTTTATCTTATATTCCTACGGTATACGAATTTTGTGAGCCGGAGGCAATTCAGATATGTAATATAGATAGTACCAATATGGAGCCAAAGCACTGGAAATTGATAGTACAGACCATTCGAGAACATTATGAGGAATATGATGGTTTTGTAATTGCCCATGGAACAGATACCATGGCATATACAGCGGCAGCTCTTTCCTATATGATTCAAAATTCAAATAAGCCAATCGTATTGACAGGAGCGCAAAAGTCCATTGATTTAGAAATTACAGATGCAAAAACCAATTTGTTAGATAGTTTTCGTTATGCCAGTGATGAGAAGTCTCAGGGAGTACAGATTGTATTTGGAGGAAAAGTAATAGCAGGAACAAGAGCCAAGAAAATTCGTTCCAAGAGCTACAATGCATTTGAAAGTATAGATTATCCGGCACTTGCAATGATACAGGACAATCGAATCATGCGTTATATTGAACCGATACCATATCAGGAACCGGTTACTTTTTACGAAGAAATGAATCAAAATATATTCTTGATGAAATTAATTCCTGGAATTTCACCTAAGGGATTACAATTCTTCTTTGAACAATACGATGCTATAATTGTGGAAAGCTTCGGCGTAGGAGGGATTCCGGCATCTATTGCAGATGTGTTTTATGAGTTAAATGAGAAATATCCGGAAAAAGTAATTATTTTGGCAACGCAGGTCGCTCATGAGGGTAGTGACATGACGGTATATGAAGTGGGAAACAAGATAAAAAAGGATTGTAGTATTTTAGAATCATATGATATGACTTTGGAGGCGGTTATTGCGAAAACCATGTGGATGTTAGGCGACAATAACCGTGGAAACTCCAAAGTAGAAGAAATTTTTTATAAAAAAATCAACTATGATTTGATATTTGAACCTTAATGGGTCTGACGATTGATAAATTCTGTTTTATATTTAGAATATACAATTTTTTGGCTGTGGTATAGTCCGTAGTAACCAGAGAGCATATAGCTGGAAGCAATAGATAAAAGGAAGTAAGGCATTGCCTGAAAACCAAATAATTCAAAGCAGATAAGCAGAGAACTAATCGGGCAGTTGGTAACGCCGCAAAAAACAGATCCCATTGCTACAGCAGTACAAAGTTCCGGTGAGAATCCAAGGAGATTTCCAAAGGTAAATCCAAAGGTTGCGCCAATGAAAAAGGAAGGAACGATTTCGCCACCTTTATAACCGGCACCTAAAGTAAGTGCGGTAAACACAATCTTAAGAAGAAATGCATAAGGAACACAATTTCCCTGAAAGCACCGTTCAATGATAAACATACCGGCACCATTATAATCCTGATTTCCTACGAACAATGTAAGAAGGAGTACGAGAGCACCTCCTACAAATACACGAAGATACGGATTTTGAAAAAAGTGTTTGTATAGTTTTTCCGAGGTATGAAGTGCAACACAAAAAAGAATACTTACTACCGCACAAAGGACAGCAAGAATAGCGATGATAATTGCACTTTTTATAGAAAATGCCGGAAGTGATTGAATGACAAATTGTTCCGGGACAATTCCAAAGTATGTGGCAATTCCATGAGCAATAAGTGAAGAAACCACGCAGGGAACCAGAGCTGAATAGTGCATAATTCCAACACTTACCACTTCCATAGAGAAAATAGCAGCAGCCATAGGAGTGCCAAAGAGGGCAGAAAAGGCTGCACTCATGCCACACATAATCATAATATGCTGGTCTTTTTCATCAAAGCGAAAAACACGCCCAAGAGAATTACCAATGCTGCCGCCTAACTGAAGAGCGGCACCTTCGCGACCGGCAGAACCACCGAAAAGGTGGGTTAAAACCGTAGAGATAAAAATTAAGGGAGCCATTTTTAAAGGAATGGATTCCCCAGAGTGAATAGCGGAGAGTACCAGATTCGTACCGGTGTCTTTTTCATCATGCATGATGCGATAAGCACCAACAATAAAAATACCAGCAATGGGCAGGAAAAAGATAAGCCACGGATAATCGGAACGAGTATTGGTAGCATAAGCCATACAAAAATAGAAAAGAGTACCAATTCCGCCCACAATAATTCCGGATAATATCGAGAATATAAGCCATTTGAAAAAGACAAAAAGGCGTGAACTAAAATGTTTTATGTAGTATGCTAATTTTTCTTTCATAAAAAACTCCCTATGTCATTTGTAATAAAATCTATTTCATATTATCATTACAGGAAAAAAATAACAAGGCAGTATTTTAAGGTTAAGTTAAGAAAAAGCGAGAATGCATTTAAGAAAGGCACGTTATGATAACGTTAAGAAAATAAAGAGATATCCAAAGGGAGGAATTCTTATGTGGACCAGAAAAGAGTTAAAAAGAAAATCTAAAATAAGATTTAAAGCGAATTATTGGAAGTCTGTTTTGGTGGCGTTGATATTGTTTATAGTTCTTGGTGGAAGTGGAACCGGAGCAGCAGGAACTTTCACAGACTTTATTGGTAATAATACAGAGGATACAGAAGATATAGAAGATATAGAGGATATGGAAGATGTGAAAGACGCTGCGAATATTGTAGACGTAATACATGACAGTGTAGATGAAGAAGATATTCCCATTGTTATAGCAGCAGTGATTCTTGTGATTGTGGTTGTGGTGGCGATTGCTTTAATCATTATAATTCCGTTACAGGTCTTTGTATTTAATCCATTAGAAATTGGATGTAAACGATTTTTTGCAAAAAATTTAAAAGAAGATGCACAGATGCGAGAAATATGTTATGCTTTTGATAATGGGTATAAAAATGGTGTGAAGACAATGTTCTTCCGAGATTTGTATACATTTTTATGGATGTTGCTTTTCATAATACCGGGAATTATCAAGTCCTATGAATATCAGATGATTCCATATATTTTAGCTGAGAATCCGGAAATTAGCAGAAATGAAGCATTTCAATTAAGCAAAGATATGATGTATGGAAACAAATGGAAGTCCTTTGTACTGGATTTATCATTCCTTGGCTGGGAGATATTGAATATATGTACTTTTGGAATATTAGGAATTTTTTATGTGAATGCTTATGAAGACCAGACGGAAGCAGCACTTTATGAAACCATAAAAAATCAGCAGGAAAGAGGCGAGTAATATGGCTTACAAAGTATTAGTTGCAGATGATGAAAGCGAAATTCGAAGTCTGTTACGTTTGTATTTAGAAAAGGATGGATATCAGGTAATTGAAGCTGAGGATGGATTACAGGCAGTAAAGTTACTGGAAAATGAAGATGTGGATTTGGCACTTTTGGATATTATGATGCCGGGAATGGATGGATATCAGGTGCTAAGAACTATTCGGAAAGAAAGCAATATACCTGTTATGATGATTTCGGCCAAAAATCAGGACGTAGATAAGATTCTGGGACTGGATTTAGGTGCAGATGACTATTTGACGAAACCATTTAATCCATTAGAGGCAATGGCAAGAATCAATTCCAATATTCGCAGATTCTATTCCTTAGGTGCTAAGGGAAAGGAAGTTAAGGAGCTTAAAGTCAAGGATTTGCGTTTGGATACAGAAGCATGTGCCATATATAAGAATGATACATTAATTGATTTGACTTCTGTGGAATATCGAATTATGCGTATGTTTATGGAAAATCCAGGAAAAGTATTTACCAAGCAGCAGCTTTATGAAGAAGGCTGGGGGGAAGCATACTTTGTAGCGGATAATAGCATTATGGTATGCATTAGTAAATTGCGCGCAAAACTCTCAGAGGAAAATGACGAGTATATTAAGACTGTGCGGGGACTTGGATATCGTATGGAGCGAGAATGAAAAAGGATCACATTCAAGAGTTAAAAGGATTTTTAATACAGAAATTTTTAATAATATTAGTATTTATAGCAGGTAGCGAAGCACTGATTAATCTATTGTATAATAGGGCAGTTTATCCATGGCTTTCTACCACGATGCAAATCAATTTCTTTATGCCGGAAATTACAACAGGAGAATCTTTTGCAACGCTGGGTAAGGGAATTTTATGGATATTAGGACATGGGATTGCAGCAGCAATCCCTTATGGCTTAGGAAGAGAGTTGGCAGAGTTTTCGGATAAGTGGGCTGGAAAATATATTGTGGATCAGTTGATGAACCAAACAGCGAAAATGTCCGGATTAGAACAGAAAATATATTTTCTGGGCGTAGTAGTTGTATCAGTATTATTGGTATCGGGGTTACTGATTCCTTATATTTTAGCGGCAATTGGATTTAGTAAGCTGGTAGCCAAAAGGGTGGCAGAATTAGAGCAGGTAGAGAAGGAAAAACGTGAAGAATATGAAAAAAGACGGAATCTTCTCTTATCGGACGTGGCACATGATTTAAAGACACCGATGACTACGGTAACAGGATATGCCAGTGCATTAGTAGACGGAAAAGTAGAGGAAGAAAATCAGCAACAAGAGTATTTACAGGTGATTTATAATAAATCCATGCAAATGAGCGGATTGATAACCCTGTTATTTGAGTATGTAAAGTTGGATAGTGAAGGATTCAAATTGAAAAAGAGTAAGAGTGATATACCGGAAATTCTTCGCGAAAGTGTGGCAGCATTATATACTGATTTTAAAAAAAAGGATATGGAAATTGAAATTGATATACCGGAAATATCCATTTATTCTGTTGTAGACCGCATTCAGTTTCAGCGAGCTATCACTAATCTTTTGAATAATGCGATAAAGCATAATCCCCCGGGAACAAAAACAGGAATTACAATGAAGGTAAATGGTGATATAATAGAAATTCGGGTGTGTGACAATGGAGTTCTTATACCACCGGAGACAGCAAAGTATGTTTTTGATCCATTTGTTATGGGGGATGAATCCAGAAACAGTCATGGAGGAAGTGGATTAGGACTTAGTATTGTACAGAAAATTATTTCCATGCACGGAGGAACCATTCAATTGCAGCAGGATTTGCAGGGGGAATTTAAGAAAGCATTTGTTATAAACATGAAGATAGAACTAGAAGAGGAGAAAAATGGAATATCAGTATGAAATACCAGATAGCTTTTATAGTCTGTTCCGGTCACCAAACCGGGACACATATATAGAAGCTTTATTGATTATTAATGAAGAATATGAATATCAAAGTTACTTTTTAAGCCGGGAAGCATGTGTGCGGATTCTGAGCGAGTATTTTTCCCAGAAAAAAATCCGAATGGAGCGGGAAGAAAATGAGACAGAACTGGACATTTTGGAAACCCCGGCAAATCGTATTTTAAACTGGTTATTAAAAAGTCAATGGCTGAAAAAGTTAGAAGATTATTATGCACAGGTAACGAATATTATTATTCCTGATTATGCGGCGATTTTTATAGAAGCATTTGAAAAGCTTACCAGTGAAGATATGGACGATACAGAAATTTACATACAAAATGTGTATGCAATTTTATTTTCCCTGAAAAATGATGGAAGGGCGAATATGGGATTGTTAAAAACAGCTTTGGTAAATACCAGAAAGCTGAATAAATCCCTACAGGATATGCTTCATAATATGGACAAGTTTTTTTCCAGTTTGTTAGAAAAAGATTTTTACGGAGATTTGTTAAAAGACCATTTAGAAGGATATGTAGAAGAAATTATTCGCAAGAAATACCATATTTTGAAAACCAGTGATAACTTTTATATTTATAAGACAGATATCAAGCAGTGGCTTCGAGAAATGCAAAATGACTATGACTGGATTATGGCAATGAAGAATCGGGAACAGGGAAATGTAACAGAGCAGGAGATTATCGAGACTCTGGAACGAATAGATCATGGATTTGATGATATTGAGCGAAGAATTGCCAATATGGATAAGGAACATATGAAGTATGTAAAGGCAACGGTAGTGCGTTTGAATTACCTGTTAGACGGAGAAGGCAGTATGAAGGGAATGATTATACAGCTTTTAAATGAAATTTCATCCCATGAACAACAGGAAACCATGTTAGCACAAACAGCACAACATATGAATTTGGCAAATTTTGAAACCTTAACAGAAAAATCCTTGTATCGCAAACGTGCACCAAGAAAGAATTTTATCGAAAATCTGCAACCGGAAGAGGAGCATGAGGAACTTTCCAAAGAAGAAATCTTGCGTCTGAACCAAATTCATCGAAGATATAGTAAGCGTCAGATAGAAGAATTCTTAGAAATGCATGTGGATATGGATGGCAATGTTAGGGTAAATGAGAATACCGTAAAGAGTGATGAAGATTTTGAAAAACTGATTCTTGCTTATGATTATGCAGGAAAGAAAAATAGCAGATTTATGGTAAATGTAAAAGAAGAGGAAGTAGTGGACAACGGAACTTATGTGTATCCAAAACTTACGTTTATTAAGAAAGGAACGATATGATAGAGTATTTTGAGTTATTAGCAGAAGAGGAACAACAGCAGTTGACAGAAGTAATACAAACGGTGTTGAAACAGACTTTTGTGTTAGAAAAAAAATATGAAAAGCGTACCGGACGGTTTGTTTTTAATCGTGAATATCGCATTTTAAGTAAACATTTGGAATTCTTAAAAGAATATTTTAAAATCGCAGGAATGGAGCTTGTTGAGAATATACTGGGAGGTGTTATCTATCTTAGAGGAGAAGGCATTGCACCGGAGCGTCTTTCCAAACTTTCTACGATTTATTTGTTGATTTTAAAATTGATTTATGATGAGCAGATGGCATCTGCATCTACCAGTATCAACATTTATACCACATTGGGAGAAATTAATGAGCGAGTAGGAAGTTTTAATTTGTTAAAGGACAGACCGTCTCTTACAGAGATAAAACGTACCCTTACCTTGTTAAAAAAATATCAATTAGTGGAAGTGTTAGACCCTTTAGAAGAGTTAGAATCAGAAAGTAGGATTATTATTTATCCATGTATCAATATGGTGCTGTTAGGAGAAGAAGTAAAGCATTTGATAGAAAGCTTTCAGGAAGAGCTTCCGGTTGAAACGGAACAGGAAGAAGTATTTGCTACAGAGGAAAACGAAGTGGCAGAGGAAAACGAAGTGGCAGAGGAAAACGAAGCGGCAGAGGAAAACGAGGTAGCTCAGAAAATGGAAACAGAGACTTTTAAAGAGACAGAGGAGGAAGAATAATCGATGGAAAGCAGTAAGAATAAAGACCGATTTGAAGCACTGTCTCGTATGTGTTTGAATAATTGGCATTATATAGACCGGAAAGTGTTGTCTTTCCACAAAGAAATTAACTTTTTTACAGGACATTCTGGAAGTGGAAAATCCACCATTATTGATGCACTTCAGATTGTATTGTATGCAAATACAGACGGAAGAGGGTTCTTTAATAAAGCGGCAGCAGAGGACTCAGACCGAAGCCTGATAGAATACCTGCGCGGAATGATAAATATTGAAGATAATAATGAAAATGCTTATCTTCGGAATCGAGATTTTTCCAGTACCATCGTATTAGAATTAGAACGCAGTGATACCGGAGAAAAGCAATGTGTTGGAATTGTATTTGATGTAGAAACTGCAACAAATGAAATTTCCAGATATTTCTTCTGGCATAGAGGTCCACTATTGGAAAATCACTATCGAATGGAAAAGCGTGTCATGTCCACAGAGGAAGTAAAGGAATACCTCACTCGAAAGTTTGATAAAAGCGAGTATTTTGTAACCTCAAGAAATGAAACATTTCGTCGGAAACTTTATGATGATTATTTAGGTGGACTGGATATGGAAAAGTTCCCGATGCTTTTTAAACGTGCCATTCCCTTTAAAATGAATAGCCGATTAGAGGATTTTGTAAAAGAATATATTTGTATGGAGCAGGATATTCATATTGAAGATATGCAGGAAAGTGTCATTCAGTATGGAAGAATGCAAAAGAAAATTATGGATACGGCAGAAGAAATCAATCGTTTACAGGAAATTTCGGATGCGTATAAGGAAGTAACGCAAAAACGAAAAGAAATTGAAAAATATGAATACTTTACGAAAAAACTGGAGATTTTGCGTGGAAGAGAAGAAATTACAGAATTAGAAGATAAAGTACAGCTTCACAAAAAAGACTTGGCAACGTTGAAAGAACAGATTGAAGTTTGGGAGCAGGAACGTAAGGAAATTAACCAGCAAAAGGAAGAACTTATACGTCTCATTGCAGAAACCGGATATGAAGAAGCGAAAGATCAGTTAAAAAATGTCAATGAACTGTTAGAACGTTTAGAGCGCAGCAAGGCAGAATGGGATAAAACTGCGGCAGGACTAAAGGAATGGGCAGATAATGATATGGCAAGTAATGCCATATTGTGGGATGTAGAAAAGTTCTGCAAATATGAGATAGAAAAAGAAGAATTAGAGACTTTAAAACGTTCTATTCAGGAACTGCGCGAAGAAGTTATAGAAGAAAGAGAAGGACTTGCCACACAGGTAAAAGAACTGCGTAAATCCTATAAAGAGGTGAACAATGAGCTTGCAGAACTGCATAAGGGAAGCAAGGCATACCCAAGAGAAATTGTAGAAGCAAGACAATTCTTATATCAGACCCTTTCTGAAAAAAACGGAAAGGCGGTAAAGGTCAGTGTCCTTGCAGATTTATTGGATATCGCAGAAGAACGTTGGCGCAATGCAGTGGAAGGTTATATGGGCAGTAACAAGCTGCTATTAATAGTAGAACCAAAATATGCAAAACAGGCAATGGAACTGTACCAGCAGATGGATAAGAAAAAGTTTTCAAGGGTTGCTATTTTAGATACCGAAAAGGTATTAGAAACAGAGCATCGGGTAAAACCGGGAGCATTAGCAGAAGCAGTAAAAACAAAGGAAGATTATGTGAAAAGTTATATTGCATTCTTGCTGGGAAATGTCATAAAGTGTGATTCCATTGAAGAAATGCGTGAGCATACCATTGGAATTACAGACGACTGTATGCTATATCAGGGGTATAAGCTGCAACACATGAATCCAAATAATTATACAAAGTTTTCATACATTGGTGCGGAAAGTTTAAAACGACGTATGTCTATGCTGAAAAAGCAAAGAGATGAAATCGAAAAGAAACAGTTGCCATTGGAAGAAGAACTGCAAAAATTGGATAAACTTCTTGCAATGGAGACATTGGAAAAAGAAGTAAGTCATTATACGGAATGGCTTTCTGATATTAACAGAGTTTCAGCACAGAAAAAAGAAAAAGAACGTTTAGAACGCCGTATTATGGAATTGCAGCAAAAGGATGTAGCAGGTCTGAAATTACAAAAAGAAGAGGTTGAGGGAAAACTTCAGAAAAAGGAAGAAGCTATTCGAAATGCCAGAGCAGGAGAAGTACGCCAAACCGATCAAATTGCTGAGGAAGAACGAAACTATATTCAGGTAAACCAGGAAGTGGTGTTATTAGAACGAGAACTTGAGATAAACAATGAGTTAGAGAATGAATTATCTCATATCTTAGAAAACGAAAAGAGAAAAAGACTGCAACAGCTAAGAAACGAATATGCTGCAAATAGGGAAAAATCCATAGAAAAGGAAGAAGAGTTATTCCAAAAACTGGCAGAGGTTAGAAGTGACTATCTTAGAAAATATCCAAATCGTGGATTTGGAGCACTCAGCAAAGATAATGTGCAGTATGAGAAGTTGTTAGAAGAACTTCAGTTTAATGATTTAGAACGTTTTCAGCAGCTTGCAAAAGAACAGGCAAAGTCTGCTATTGAGCATTTTAAAGATGACTTTATGTTTAAAATACGCAGTGCCATAAAGGATGCCATGACCAGAAAAGACGAACTGAATAAGATTATTGCAAAATTAGATTTTGGTAAAGACAAGTATCAATTTGTATTTAATCGAAACAACGGCGAAGATGGAAAGTATTACGATATGTTTATGGATGAAGATTTAGATATCAATCCGGCACAGCTTAATGATAACATGGATAATCAGATGAATATGTTTACCATGAAGCATGAAGATAAGTACGGAGACTTGATTAACGAGTTAATGTCCATTTTTATACCGCCGGTAGATGCAACTCCGGAAGAACAGGAAGAAGCAAAGCGAAACATGGACAAGTATGCAGACTATCGTACTTATCTGTCCTTTGATATGCAGCAGATTATCAAAGGGGATGATGGACAGTCCATGAAATTAAAGCTTAGCAAGATGTTAAGAAAAAATTCCGGTGGAGAAGGACAGAACCCACTTTATGTTGCATTGCTTGCAAGTTTTGCGCAGGCATATCGTATTACCATGAACACAAAGTACTTACGAACACCAACGATTCGTCTGGTAGTGTTAGACGAAGCGTTCTCTAAAATGGATGGGGAAAAGGTAGCAAGTTGTATCAGCCTGATTCGTAGTTTGGGCTTTCAGGTAATTATCAGTGCAACCAATGACAAGATACAGAACTATTTGGAAAATGTAGATAAGACATTTGTATTTGCCAATCCAAATAAAAAAAGTATATCCATACAGGAGTTTGAAAAGAAGGATTTTGAACAGCTAGAAGAGGAAGAAGAAGTCTTGTAGTAGTTTAAGGAAAGTAAATAAAAAATAAAGAAAAAGACGCCCTGAATCTCTGAAAATTTGAAAGTAGGGTATTGCACATAGAAAACGGAGGGGCTTTCCCATGTTTATGCTATATCAATACCACTATCAGAGACAGGGCGTTTAGACAAGTCCCGCAGATACATTTCGTGCATCACTGGGCGAAAGACGTTTGCCTTTGGCAAACAAAGACTATAAAGTGAACTTATAGTGAAGAGGAAAATGTTTTAAAACATTTTTTCTACCACGGTATTTTACAACAAAATGAAAAAAGAGACCACGACATTTGCGGAACATTTTTATAAAATAGTTTCTTCATCGTCAGTCATACGATATCCAACACCTACTTCGGTAAAAATATAAATCGGTTCAGCAGGATTTTTCTCTAATTTATGGCGAATATTAGCCATATTTACACGAAGAATCTTATTGTCAGATTCCGCATAAGGTCCCCATACATTATTCATAACAGCAGAATAGGTCATAACTTTTCCGGAATTTTGAGCCAGAAAAGCAACTATTTTATATTCTACAGGAGTTAAATGAATAAATTCGCCATTGAGAGAAATGGTACGTTTATAAAAATCAATTTTAAGTCCTTTCGCAGAATAAGGTTTTTGTGAAAAACTCATTCCGTTTTGAATCTTATTACTGTGTCGCAAGGAAGTACGGATACGGGCGAGTAATTCGGAAGTTCCGAAAGGTTTGGTAAGATAGTCGTCAGCTCCGGCATCAAGGGCCTGAACCTTATCTTCTTCCTGCGTACGCGCAGATACTACAATAATGGGAGTCTCAGACCAGGTACGAACCTGTCGTATAATTTCCATGCCGTCTATGTCAGGAAGACCGAGATCCAGTAAAATAACATCCGGGCAGAGAGAAGTAACCAAGGATAGTGCAGCAGCCCCGGTGGTTGCAGAAACAGTATGGTATCCGTGTGCGGTAAGTGCTTTACTGATAAAATCAGAAATATTTTTTTCATCTTCAATTACTAATATATTAAATTTTGTCATTTGGTTCCTCCTTAGGTAATGTGAATACAAATTCTGCACCATGCTCATGGTTACGAGCAATAATAGTACCATTGTGAGCAGTAATAATAGTCTTACAGATGGAAAGCCCAACCCCCATTCTATTTCTTACATCAGAGGGGCTGGAACCGCAAATTCCATCAAAAATCGTATCTAAATATTCAGGATTAATCCCAATACCGTAATCAATAACATGAAAGCATACAGTATGAGGCTGATTTTCTACAAATAGTTCTATTGGCTTTTGGCTTTGCGAGTGAACAAGAGCATTTTCTAAAAGATTCATAAGAACTTGTTCAATCAGGGTGGCATCCATAGGAATTAATAAAATTTCATCGGGAATGGAGATTTCAACCTGGGCAGCAGGAAAACGTTTCTTAAAACGAATGACAGACTCTGATATAACTTCTTCTACCAGTTCAGGTGAAGTTTTTAACTTAGAATCTGTTCCCTGCATTCGGGTAATGGAAAGGAGATTGTCCCCCATATTTAAAAGCCAGTCAGCATCATCATAAATATTATGAATGATTTTTTTCGTTCTTCCGGTGAGTAATCTTCGTTTTCTTCTAAATCAGAAAGAAGGTTGATAATGCTGGTTATAGGAGTGCGTAAGTCATGTGAAATCGCTCGAAGAAAATTAGCGCGCATTTTTTCTTTATTGGCTTCTGCTAATTGTTTTTCATGGAGCGCAAGTGTCTTTGCCTGTTTTTTTAAGTGAGAAGTGAGAGAGCTTGTTATTAAAGAAGCGCACAATATAAAAAGAAAGGTAAAGGGATAGTCAGGAAGAATAAAATTCAAATGAAAATAAGGGTAAGTAAAAAAGTGATTGATAAATATTACTCCTACAAAAGAAGCTAAAATGCCATAAAAATACCCATTTGTGTAATAGGCAATGGCGATGGTTCCAAGCAAGTATAGAAGTGCAATGTTTACAGGATTTTCTGAAATGCAGAAAAACAATAGAAAACACAGTATAGTAGTTAAAAATAACAAGAAAGTTGCTGTTAAAAGGTCATGTAATTTTTGAGAATGAAATATATGTTTCATATGAACCCCCTCTATTCCTAAGTATAATACTAATTAAATGTACCATGACTGCAAAAGGGATTCAAGAATGAAAAAGAATCTTAACAAGATTTTAACAAAAAGTATAACAAGAATAGAAAATGTGTGGTATAATATGAGCACTTAGTGAAATCGAACCAAAGGTGAAGATTGAGCTTAGAGCGAGTAATACCTAATCACTTAGCGAGGTACTTTCGAGTTTAGTGAGTACGGTATAATATGAGCACTTAGTGA
>JAAYPT010000054.1 GCA_012519695.1 Clostridiales bacterium
AACAAAAAACTTCATAAACAACGTCATGGCGAATCCACCATTCGCTCTTTTGTCATGTCATTTTTTATTTCTAGTTCATTATACACTATTTCTGACGATTTGAGGAATTTCCTATTACATAAAAAAAGACTGCCGAATACCATTTTTCATGATACTCAAAGGCAGTCTCTGATTTGTTCAGTCAACCGAATCTTTATTCTGTTTCTACACATTCGCCCATTTCTCCAGTTATGACGAAGCATATATGTGAAATACCTTATGTACTTATTCTGCATCCTTTCCTCCATTTTATCATACTTTTCCTACTACTTTTGTATGATTTATTTGATTAGATAAACTATAATATACGTTTTCTCATTTGTCAACATATATTTTTTTGCTAAAATAACGATCTCCACGGTCCGGAAATACTACTACAATATTTCCTCTTTTTATTGTTTTTGCTAATTTCTTTGCTGCTGCAAGTGCCGCTCCTGAAGACGTTCCTGCAAATATTCCTTCTTTTCCGGCAATCTCCCGGGAAGCCGCATATGCTTCTGTATCTGTAATCTTAATCACCTGATCCACCAGTGATAAATCCATTGTATCTGCTACAAAGTCATTTCCAATTCCTTCAATATCGTAATCCTGATGTTCTCCTCCTCCAATCAAGGAGCCCACCGGGTCTGCCAGAATTCCTTGGATTCTTGCATCTCGTTCTTTCAGATAACGCATAATTCCACTATATGTTCCACCACTTCCTGCTCCTGCTACAAAGTAGTCTATTTTCCCATTTAAATCCTGATAGATTTCCGGTCCTGTGGTCGCATAATGTATCCATGGATTTTTTTGATTTTTAAATTGTTCAAGGGAGATTGCCCCAGGCATGGCTTCACGCACTTCTTCTGCCTTTTTTGCTGCTCCAAGCATTCCTTCCTCCCTTGGTGTATTGATGATTTCTGCTCCCAGTGCCCGCATTAAAATCTGCTTTTCTGCTGAAAATTTATTCGGTACTACAAAAATAATACGATAGCCTTTATTTAAAGCTGCAAATGCAATTCCTAGTCCTGCATTACCTGCAGTTGCCTCTACAATAGTTCCGTTTTTTTTCAACTTTCCACTATTTTCAGCATCTTCTAACATACTTTTTCCAATTCTGTCCTTTACGCTTCCAGATGGATTGTACAACTCTAATTTTGCAAAAATATTTACTTCACTGGGAGTTTCTATATTTTCTAATTTTACTAATGGGGTGTTCCCTATTAGTTCTTTCATATTTTTAAAATACATCTCTAAAACTCCTTACTGTTATTAATGGCATAATCTAAGTCTGCCAATATATCCTGTACATCCTCAATTCCTATGGATAGACGAATCAATCCATCTGTAATTCCAACCTGTTGTCGTATTTCACGGGGAATAGATGCATGTGTCATACTTGCCGGATGACATACCAAAGACTCCACTCCGCCAAGACTTTCTGCTAAGGCAATTAGCTTTAAAGAAGAAAAGAAGGTTTCTACATTGTAGTTTTCATATAATTCAAAAGAAATCATAACCCCTCCGTTTTTTGCCTGTTTCTGATTAATTTCATATCCAGGATCATCCGGAAATCCCGGATAATAGACCTTTTTTACCGCAGGATGATTCTTTAAATAGCTGGCTGCTCTCTGTGCATTTTCTACATGTCTGTCCATTCTTACTCCCAGTGTTTTGATTCCGCGAATCAGAAGAAAGGAATCAAAAGGAGCAAGCACTCCACCAGTAGAATTTTGAATAAATCCTACACGTTCTGCAAGTTGTTGCGAATTAACAACCACAAGTCCTGCCACTAAATCACTATGACCTCCTAAATACTTAGTGGCACTATGTACTACAATATCAACTCCCAGTTCCAGTGGGCGTTGCAAATATGGTGTCATAAATGTATTGTCTACAATAGAATAAATACCATGTGTTCTGGCAATATCTGCAACTTTCTTTAAATCTGTTATAGTCATCAATGGATTTGCCGGACTTTCAATCCATATTGCTTTTACTTCCGGTGTAATATGCTCCTCTAATTCTTTTAAATTTGTTGTGTCCTCAATGGAATAAGTGATTCCAAAATGTCCAAATACTTTATCTAATACCCGGAATGTTCCCCCATATACATTGGATGAAATCAATATCTTATCTCCACTCTCAAAAAGACTTAAAACCGCAGTTGCTGCAGCCATACCAGATGCAAAAGCAAATCCGGCTGTTCCTCCTTCTAACTCTGCAATTAATGCCTCTAATGCTGCTCTGGTGGGATTTCCTGTTCTGGAATATTCATATCCCTTGTTTTTTCCCAACCCTTCCTGCTGATAGGTGGATGTCTGGTAAATTGGAACATTGACTGCTCCTGTTGCTGCATCCCCAGAGATTCCTCCATGAATTAACGCTGTATTAATTTCTTTATAACTTTTCATTTTACATCTCCTAAATTTATATTTTTCATTTTATTCTTAATTTTTCACTTTTCTCTAACTGAATTACTTTTCCGTCCTGAATTACAATTGTCACTGCACCAAATTGAATAGTTCCCACAAAGTCTACAATCGCCTGTAAATCCTTTTCTGTTACAACAGTCTTTCTTTGACTCTTTTTCTCCTCTGCCAACTCACCTTCACCTTCCTTCCACCAAATATTTCCTTGGGTTCCTTCACATGTGATTGGTACAATTATAACTACTATTTTTCCATTTTCTCAATTCAAAAATTTGTAATCGTTTTCATTTTCAACTATTTTCTTTGTCTTTTTTTCAAAAATATAGCCCTCGGAAAATTCCAAAGGCTTAATTTTGAACTATTTCTTCTTTTTTTGTGTAAACGTATACTTCCCTTATTTTCCCATGGTTTCATTTTATTTTACAATTACTTTTTTCTGAGAATTATTCTCTTTTTATCCCATGTTGTGAAAACCTTTACAGAACAAAGAATCCGCTCATCGAACACTTTTCACTTTCATGCAACATGATATTTCCTATAATACAAAACACTGGTAACGGGTAATATTCTACCACGTTCACCAGTGCTTTATTTTCTATGTATTCATTAAATATAGTATTCCAATCGGTTCGTATTTTCTACGGATGTACAACTTTCTCGCACAATGAGTTTCCCTTCCAGCTCAGTACGCACAATGCCTTTATGGCCTCCACTCAAACGATCCAATAACAAGTAAAGGGAAAATTTTCCCATTTCCTCTTTTGGCAATCGAACCGTAGTAAGCATTGGCTTCGTATACTGCGCTTCTTCTATGTCATCACTAGAGATAATGGATGGTACATAATAACGATTCTTGTAGCGATTCAAGCACTTCAACATACCGATTGCTATCATATCATTGGCGCAATAGATTGCCGTAGGTGCATCTCCTCGCTGAATCAGCCGCTCCATCACAGCATATCCTTCTGCCTCTGTGTGCTCTGTTTCTATTACATAATTGATGTCCATATCAATATTATATTTAAACAGCGTATCCTGATAGCCCTTGTATCTGGACTCATTGTGACAATCTCCCACATATCCGATTTTTCGATGTCCCAGCTGAATCAAATATTCTACTGCTGTTGCTGCGATACGTCTACCGTCACAAATCACCTCGTCCACCAGATAATTCGTTGAGTTTCGATTCACCGATACAATACTTCGATATTGCTTAGAAAGTTTTTTCAATACATTATCATTACATTTTCCAATGATAATCAAACCGTCGCTTTTCTGCTCCTCTTTCGGCTCCATTTCTGCCAGTAACCTATCGATATCCTCTATTTGACACCGTCTGTCATTGGAAAATATCGGTTGATGCCAGATTTTCGCCAAAATTCCTCTTTGCCTGTGAATCTCGCTTTCAATGATGCGAAGCAACTCACTAAAAAAGGGATCTGTTTCAAGACTTCCGGTACGAGTCATTAAAATATCAATGTACCAGGTTTTTAATCCTGTATCCACAATTCCCTTTTTCAAATTTCTGGCTGCTTCATTTGGCATATAATTTAATTCTCGTGCAATCTGCCATATCTTTTTCCGCAACTCTTCAGAAGAGCACTTATATGCCGGATTATTCAATACACGCGACACTGTTGCTGTGGAAACTCCTGCCTTTTCTGCAATTTTTTTAATTGACAAAACTTTCACCCCTTTTCATTTCCTAGTTTTTCTATATGTTATTAGGATAATAAAATGGTTTTCCAGTTTTGTCAAGCAATTTTCTAATTTAATGCATCGTATCCACTTTCTTTGGTACGGATTTTCATGGCTGTACGCATCTCATAACTGAAGATTTTTCCATCTCCTACTTCACCGGTAAATGCTGCCTTTTGAATTGCATCAATCACCTTTTTCTCCCATTCTTCGGAAGATACTACAATTTCAAACTTAATCTTTGGTAGCATCACTACATCTACCTCGGTTCCACGCACCAACTTCTTGTATCCGCGCTGGGCACCACATCCCATTACCTGTGAAACGGTAATACCGTTTACATCTATGGCATTTAATGCTTCTTTTACATCTTCAAATACTTCTTCACGCACAATTGCTTCTACTTTTATCATCATATCAATTTTTCTCCTTTCCAAATATTTCTATGAATCAAGTCCATTGAAGGTTGGATATGCACTTTCTCCATGTTCTGAAATGTCCAATCCTGCCTTTTCTTCTTTATCACTTACACGAAGAGGAGTAATTAACTTAACCAATCCAAGGCAAATAAATGTTCCAACAATTGCAACTGCGGCTGTCACCAATATTCCAATTATCTGTGCTAAGAATAGACGATATTCTCCGTAAATCAATCCATTCCAACGTGCCACACTGTTAATAGAGCTTTTTGCAAAAATTCCTGTTGCAATTCCGCCCCATACGCCACCGATTCCATGGCATCCAAATGCATCCAGTGCATCATCGATTTTCAATTTTCCCTTTAAGAAGGAAATGGTAAAGCAACAAATCGGGCTGACCAAACCTCCGATAATAATTGCTGACCAAATTGGCACAAATCCTGCGCCCGGTGTAATGGCAACCAAACCGACAACAAGACCTGTGGCAGCTCCTACCAAGGTAGGTTTTCCGTCTTTTAACACATCTATCAACATCCATGATAACATAGCACTTGCACTTGCCAATGCCGTAGTCATAAATGCATGAGCTGCCAGACCATTTGCTGCCAAAGCACTTCCTGCATTAAATCCAAACCATCCAAACCACAGGATAAATGCTCCTAATGCTACGAACGGAATATTATGTACACGATATGCTGTATTTTCATATCCTCTTCTTCTTCCAAGTACGATTGAAAATACCAATGCACTAACACCGGAACTAATATGTACTACGTTTCCACCAGCAAAGTCTACAGAACCGATTTCTGCTAGAAATCCTCCCTGTCCCCACACCATATGTGCCATTGGATAGTATACCACAATGGACCAGAACAGAATAAAGAAAAACAATGCTTTAAACTTTACTCTTCCTACTAAGGAACCTGTAATCAACGCCGGAGTTATCATTGCAAACATCATCTGAAATGCCACAAATACTAAATGTGGAATGGTATCTGCATAAGGACCTGCCTCATTCATTGCAATTCCATCTAAACCAAACCAACGAAAATCTCCAATCACGCCACCATGATTGCCCCCAAATGAAAGGGAATATCCAAAAAGAACCCACATTACGACAGAAAGTCCCATAATTGCGGTACATGCCATCATGGTATTTACTACATTCTTTCTTCGTACCAATCCTCCGTAAAAAAATGCCAAACCCGGTGTCATAAAAAACACCAATGCTGTACAAATCAGCATAAATCCAGTATCACCTGTGTTCATAATGTTCTCCTCCACTTCTTCATTATCTTTATATGCGCATCCTTAGCGGAGCGTTTTTTATATTATAGGAAAATCATAATTTTCACACTTTAATATCACACTGTATTTCCTATAATATAAAAAAAAGGCATCAACAGAATATTTCTATTCTCTTGACACCTTTGTCGCCTGTTATAATACCAGACTTTATCACCTAATGCAAGTACTTTTTTATTTCTTTATACTTTCTTAGCACTATTTTTTCATTTTCTTAGCGCATATTTTTACTTATTTTGTTCTATTTTCTGTACTATTTTACTTTTTACTGCACATTCTATATAATGAATGAAGAGTCCGCTCGTCAGGCCTCTTATGCCCCCAAGCGATGTGGCTCACCACTATTTTACGATATGAAAATTATGTAAGAATTCTCTGAGAAAGGACCTACGATTATGCTTACTTTAAAAACTCCGAAAATCGCCGAAAATGTTTTTGTGGCGGACGGTGCTATTATCCGTGGTGATGTTACCATTCAGGAAAATTCCAGTGTTTGGTTTCACGCCGTAGTGCGAGCAGAAACTGCCTCCATTAATATCGGGAAAAGCACAAATATTCAAGATAACTGTACCCTCCATGTAGACACCGGTGCTGATATTCACATCGGGAATCAGGTAACCATTGGACATGGTGCTATCGTTCACGGTTGTACCATTGGAGACAATACCCTCATTGGTATGGGTGCTATTATTTTGAATCATGCTATCATTGGAAAAAACTGTATTATTGGTGCCGGTGCACTTATTACACAAAATACCGTCATTCCTGACAATTCTCTGGTTATGGGAAGTCCCGGAAAAGTAAAACGCCTTGTAACTGCTGAAGAAATTGAAGATATCAGCCGCAATGCCACTCACTATGTAGAAGAGGCTGAACTCTATAAAAGCCAAGCCTAGGGCTTTTATAGGGGCGGCCTCTTGTGATATGTATATTTTATTTGGTTTTTATTTCTATTTTTTCACTTTCTGAATTATCTCGCAAGGTCCATCATACAGTTCCTTGAGCCATTCTTCCATCATACTTTCCCGCGTAGGAGACAATTTTTTCGATACGGTAAGCTGAAAACTTCTTGTTTTCTCTGTCTTTTTTTGCTCATTTACAGTTTCTACCGTATGAACCTCTACCTTTTCCACCTTTGGAAATAACGTCTGCATCTGCTTGGTTAAAGACTCTATACTGATATTTTCCTTTTCAAATCCAGTGAGCGACGCCTTATCTGCATTCGTGGTCTGTACCATCCCATATGCTACTACAATACTTGGTAATATCATAATAATGGTGTTTCGGGCAATGCCCTTCTTTATACGTTTCCACCGTTCCGGCGTAAGTGCAAGGTCTTTCTTTTTGGGTACTTTTAGTATCAACAGTATGACTGCGGCTGACAGGAAAATAAAGTAGGAGTTTACCAAAAACAAATATCCTGCTCCAAAGAAAAATCTCCACTGTCCGGTTGCGATTCCATATCCGCAGGTACAAAGTGGTGGCATAAGGGCTGTTGCTATTGCCACTCCCGGAATCACATTGGACTTTTCTTTTCTGGTAATTCCAATAATTCCTGCAATTCCGCCAAACAATGCAATCAATACATCCCAAATGGTGGGCTGAGTTCGCGCTAACAACTCAGAGGTTGTAGTAGAAATCGGTGATATTAAAAAATATAAGGTAGATGTCACCAAACATATTGCGATTTGAAATACCAATCCTATCATGGACTTTCGGAATAATCGCAGGTCTACGGTTGCTGTTCCATAGGCTGCTGCCAAAACACTTCCCATTAACGGAGAAATCAGCATCGCTCCGATAATCACCGCCGTAGAGTTCATATTTAATCCAATGGAAGCAATGAAAATCGCTAACATCAAAATACACATATTGGTTCCGGTAACTTGCCCTCCATCTACCAGCCTATTTTTTATCTCTTCTTGCTCTGCTGTATCATTTTGCAGGGAAAATGCATCTTTTAATACTTCTTTTATTGTCATTTTCATGATTTCCTCCTGATATGCTCTAACAGTCCTTCACAACCCGCTACTACATCTTCGTATGTTTTATCAAAATCTCCTGTATACCATGGGTCTGCCACATCTCTTGGATGGTCTGTATAGTCTAAAAGCAGACTTATCTTGTGTTCCGGGTCTTCTCCTACAATACGGAGCATATTTTTGTAGTTCCATTGATCCATGCCTATGATATAATCATATTTCTCATAATCGCTTCTTTCCATACGCACAGCATATTTTCCTGCTGTGGATATGCCGTATTCCGCTAGTTTAGTTCTGGTTCCACGATGAACCGGATTGCCGATTTCTTCCATACTGGTAGCTGCGGAAGCGATGTAAAATTCATCGGCGATTCCTTGCTTTGCTACCATATCTTTTAAAACAAATTCTGCCATGGGGGAACGGCAAATGTTGCCGTGGCACACAAATAATATTTTAATCATGCCTTAAAAACTCCTTGAAAATGCTGATTTTCCTTGATTTCACGCCACTTTATACGATTTGCTGTGATAGAGTATTTTCTTCGTTTTCGTCGCATATCGTGGCATAAATTCGTATATTTTGTCATCCAAATTTAGTAAAAATCTTAGTAAAACAGCTCGATTTTCTCATTTTACTAAAGATTTTTCCACTTAGGTTTTCTTTTAGTTGTATCATTATTTTTAAATTTTAAGCCATTTTTTCATATTTGCCAAGTTCTTCCTTGGCATCCTCTGCTCCCAGATGCGTATATGTATTCAGGGTAACTCCTATATCAGAATGCCCCATTAAATATTGAAGTGTCTTGGGATTCATTCCACTTTTTGCCATGTTGCTGCAATAGGTATGTCTGCAAACATGAGGTGTGATCTTTGGTAATTGTTCCTTATAGATTCGATTATGTTTTGCCAATGCCCACTCAAAATGTTTTTCCCAATGTAAGGCAACTTCCGGCATATCCTTCTTATCCAAAAACAAAAATCCCTTATATCCATCAATCACAGGTTCCTTCTTGGGCTTTTTCCGATTTTCAACAATACGCTTAAAACATTCATACACTTCTTCGGTCATAGGAATGATTCTGGTTCCACTTGACGTTTTCGTATCCTCAATAATATACTTCATTCCTCTAGTCCTTTGAAGCTGATGATTTACACTTATTTGTTTTTCTTCAAAATCAATATCGGAAAGTGTCAATCCGCAGAACTCTGAAATACGAAGTCCGGTTTTAAAGAGGATAAACATACCATCATAGTATCGCTTATAATGCTCATCGTTCTTAATAAATTCCAAGAACTTTCTTTCTTGTTTTCTGGTTATGGCTTCTCTTGTTACACTATCGTTTACAACTACTGTACATAGTTGAAACTCGAACGGATTTTTACGAATCAAATCATCGTCTACAGCCATTTGAAAAGCAGGTCTTACCACTCCTCGGACTGAATGAATGGTGCTATATCCCCTACCATCTGCCTGAAGCTTAATCAACCATGTTTTTGCATCTGATAGTTTTACCTTATCAATCCTTTTGGCACCAAATTCCTCTTTCTTAATTATGTTGATAACAAAGTTATAATTCGCTTCTGTATTATGACGAACACCTGTCTTTTGACCGATATACTTTTTTACCAACTCAAGAACTGTCAAATTGTCACCATAGGAAGTAATACCATCATATATATCTTTTAAGATGGCTTTTTCTTTCTCTCTAAGCGACTGACAAGGTCTTCTCCCTGCAGGAAGTGGATCTGTCGATTCTAGCTTCCAACTGTAAAGGAATTTCTGCTTTCCAAAGCAATCTGTATAAACAAATGCATATCTTCCATCCGCTCGCTGGCTTTCTCCGTTTCGTAAAATACGTCCTTTCTTATCACGTCTTTTCTGATTGCGATTTCTTTCACTCAAACGTCTTCGCTCCTTTCTACGAAGAAGCCCTAGCACGAC